>CALFPI010000041.1 GCA_937919035.1 uncultured Gemmatimonadaceae bacterium | reverse complement strand
TGCTGGCGGTGGAGCTGTTGCGTCACCAGACCTCCTCCAGTGCTACCCGTCAGGCTCTGACGGAAGCGCTTCTGAGTGACGAAAACCCCGGTGTCCGCATTGCGGCTGCCGCCGCCCTGAGTGGTCTGGGCGCCGATGACAGTGTCCGCCGGGCGCTGCAACAGGCACTCGTTGAGGATGACAATGCCGGTGTACGAGTCGCAGCCATCGAAGGCCTGCGCAACATCAGCCATGATGACACACGCGATGTGATGGAGCGTGTGTCTCGCTTTGAACCGAACCCATACATCCGCGCCGAAGCGCGGCATGCCCTCGATGTCGGGCGTGCAATTCCCACCCATCTGTAAGGCGGAGCAAAGGGACAGACATGAAACCGATGAGAGCATTCCTGATCGTAGTGGCCCTGAGTGCGACGACGGCAACCACACGAGCTGCCCAGGTCCAGGGCAAAGTGGAAGAAGTGTCGCAAGGCTGGACGGAGACCATCGATGAAGTGATCGACGTCAAGGCGGGAGGCACACTGCGAGTGGACTCGGATCGCGGCCGCATTGAAATCGACAGTGAAGATCGCAAGGGGGTCCGCGTCATCATCGAGAAATCGGTAGATGTCATTACCGAAGCGGAGGCCCGTCTTGTGCTGCAGGACTACAAGGTCGACATCACCGGTTCCGGAGATCTTGTTGAGGTGACGACAGAGTCGGACAGTGATCGCCGTACGCGATTCCTGCAGGTGTCGGTGCGTGTCATCGTGCCCACGCACTTCAATGTTGACGTCGAGACCGGTGGTGGAGGTATCGATATCGGAGATCTGGAGGGCAACGTTACAGCACGCACCTCTGGTGGTGGCATCGATGTCGGCTACATCCGCAACGGCTCGGTGAATGTGCATACCTCCGGTGGCAGGATCGAGATCGACGGCATCAACAACGGCAATGGCGTGGCGCAGACGTCCGGTGGCGGCATCACGGTCGGCGATGTTACGGGTGACCTGTCGGCAAACACCGCCGGTGGTGGCATCAACGTTGGCGCCGTGGGTGGCCATCTGACGGTGAAGACCTCCGGTGGTGGTATCAGTATCGGCAAAGGTGAGGGCACTGTGAACGCGCAGACCGGCGGCGGTGGCATTCGTGTCGACGGGTCCGGGGGGGCCATCGACGTCAAGACCAGTGGTGGCGGCATCACGATCGACGATGCCGGCGGCCCGGTAGCGGCCGAAACCAGCGGTGGCAGCATCACGGTCGATGGCGCTGCAGGCTCGGTGAATGTGCATACGTCCGGTGGTGGCATCTTGCTGAAGGAGATACAGGGCGCCATCGAGGCGTGGACGGCCGGAGGCGGGATCACCGCCGACCTGGCCATCGACGATCCCGATACCGACACCCACTGCACGCTTGAAAGTTCCGGTGGCGGGATCACGATCAGCCTGCCCGCCAATCTGCAGGCCACGGTGGATGCCGAACTGCGCCTTTCCGGCGAACGCCGCAAATACAAGATCACCTCGGACTTCGCGCTGGATATCGACGACAATTCGCGTCGCATCATTGCTCAAGGCAAGCTGAATGGCGGCGGCGACCTCATACGTCTGCGCACGACGAATGGCGATATCAGAATCGAGAAGCGCTGAAACAGACAGGACTTCTGGAGTCAGGACTGCAGATCCTCGGGCGGGCAATGGCGGAGCGTCGCCGTTGCCCGCCCATTGTACAATTGTCGAAAGATCTCGACTTACGCTGGCAGACCCGCTTCGATGGCGGCGATCACCGCAGCGTCATCCGGTGCCGTCTTCGGCGAGAAACGGGTGATGGCGCCGCCATCGGCGGCGACGACGAACTTCTCGAAATTCCACTGAATGTCGCCGGCGTGCCCCGCGTTGTCCGCCAGCGGCGTAAGCTCCTGGTAGATGTCGTGGGCACCGGGACCGTTGACTTCGATCTTCTCCATCAGCGGAAATGTGATGCTGTAGTTGGTGTCGCAGAACGACTGGATCTCTGTCGCCGTGCCCGGTTCCTGGGCGCCAAACTGGTTGCAGGGAAAACCGATGACGGTGAAGCCCTGCGCACCATACTTCTGCTGCAGGGACTCGAGCGCCGTGTATTGCGGCGTCAGGCCACAGGCGGAAGCGACATTGACCAGGAGCAGTGCCTTGCCCCTGAAGTCCTCCAACTTCGTATCCTCTCCCTGCAACGTCTTGATGGATGCATTCCACATAAGTATCGGTCTCCGGATCCGTATGAAGTGTCGGGGACTGCAATAGTCGTATCTCTCGCCAAAGGCAGCAACTCTTGATCCCATTCTCGATTCTCGATCTGGCACCCATTCGGCAAGGGGGTGATGCGGCACAGGCGTTTGCCAACATGTGCACGCAGGCACGGCACGCCGAACAACTGGGTTACCACCGCTACTGGCTGGCCGAGCACCACAATATGAGCGGCATCGGCAGTTCGGCGACGAGTGTTCTCATCGGCCACGTGGCGGGCGCTACGCAGCGGATCCGGGTGGGCTCCGGTGGCATCATGTTGCCCAATCACGCGCCCCTTGTCATTGCCGAGCAGTTCGGCACGCTGGAGTCGCTGTACCCCGGGCGAATCGATCTGGGACTGGGGCGCGCCCCGGGGACGGATCGACGCACGGCCTACGCCTTGCGTCGTGATCGTCTGGGTGACGATCAGGATTTTCCGCGGGACGTGGCGGAGTTACAGGCCTACCTGCGCGCCGCCGAGCCGGAGCAGCCGGTACGGGCCGTCCCTGGTGCTGGCCTGAACGTGCCGATCTGGCTGCTCGGTTCCAGCCTGTTCAGTGCACAGCTGGCGGCCATACTCGGGTTGCCATATGCCTTTGCCTCGCACTTTGCGCCGGACTACCTGACGGAAGCCCTGACCCAGTACCGCCGCGGTTTCCGCCCCTCCGAGCAACTGCAGGAGCCATACGCCATGGTCGGGGTCAACGTCGTGACAGCCGCTTCGGATGATGAGGCACGACGCTTGTTTACCTCAACACAGGTGGCGTCGGTGGATATGCTGCGCGGACTGCGCGAGCCCATGGGACCGGCCATCGACGACATCGAGCCCTACTGGACGGCCGAGGAGAAGCGTGCCGTCGAGCACAAGCTGAAATACTCCTGTGTCGGTTCTGCCGATTCCGTGCGCCAACAACTGGGGGCGCTGATCCGCGAGACGGCGGCGGATGAGATCATGACGACGGTGCGGTTCTTTGATGCGGAGGCGGGGCTGCGCAGTCTCGAGATTCTGGCCCGCGTTCGCGACGAGATTGCCAGCGACGGCTGATGGGCGTCGCCGTGCGTCAATTTACGTGGCAAGCAATCTGCGCGTGATGAGCACGTGCCCGGTGGCGGCGATCGTCACCAGCACTGTCGGCAGCCAGACATAGGGCATGAAGAGCACCCACGTATTGAGCTGTTCGGGTGCGTCACCAAAGGCGCGTACCATCGGTGAAGCCGTGATGGCAACGACAGTGATGACACAGAGGCAGGCAATGCCCCAGATGTTCCAGGCCCAGACCAGCGCCCGGGACGGCGGTCGGCCCAGATTGGCGGCAACATAGAGACCGGTGGCGCCGAGGCCGGTAAGGATGTCGTAGTTGTAGCCGGCGTACGACAGCTGCACCGGCATGATGCCCAGGTCGCCGGCGCGGTGCATGATCAACTCGAGGGGCAGGCGAAAACTCTGCAGGCCGACGAGGGCCAGCATCGGTGTCGTTGCCGCCAGTTGCTTGCCAAATCGCGACAGCCCCAGTCCGATGCTGCCCAGGGCCACGGCAGCCATCATCAGCGCCATCGGTGGTGGGAAGTGGTCGAAGCGGGACAACACACCGGTTGCCGCGGCGGTGCCACTGGCAGCCATGACCCCAAGAATGACGAGGAACAGACGCAGGGCGCGTTCGCGGTCCCCCTGCGCCAGGATCAGCGGTGTGAACACTGCGACGGTGACAGTGATGGCGCTGAAGCCAAGCGCCGTGAAAGCATCGAAGGGGGGCGGCTCGATGACGATGTGATCAGGCAGCATGTCGAGGACCTCTCCACGGACGGACCTGCACCAGGCCCTGGTCAGACTTCCGGTCGCAGGGCATCGGTACATGCGTCGGGCCTGTTGCTCGGGGGCGGCTGGCGGCACAGTTCGTCATGACGCAGGAATCTATGTCGTCGGGGGTTGTCGTGCTGCTCGCCTTCGCGGCAGGTGCCGACCAGAGCCGCGCGGCGCTATCTTGTCGTGAGCCCGTTTCAATTCCACTACCTGCGAGGCGCCACTGTGAATGCTGATCCCATCATCCGACCGGAGGACCGGGAGGACGAGCAGTTGATCGACTACCTCTTCGAGCTCTACGGCTACCTGATCCTGCAGCAGGCCGTGGCGCCGGCAGATACGGCGCAGATGAACCAGTGGGCCGATACGCACCAGCACTTCATGGAGACGGCCCGGCCAACGCGGGGTCACGAGGACAGCCAATGGATCGGCCACGTCGAGACCCATACCTACAGCGGTCCGGACGGCATCAACTTCCAGAACATCGTCGAGGCGGGGCCGGTCTTCGAACGGCACATCGATCACCCCTGCTGGATTGGCCACATCCGGCGCTTCATTGACGCACCGCGCAACGGCCTGTCGCTGCACGAGACGTTGCTCAATATCCGCGGGCAGGGAGGCTACATCGGCATCCACAGCGGCGGCCATCTGGCGATCCCCTACATGAGCTTCCGTCAGCCGAATACCGGTGCCTGGATGGTGGGCCAGATCAATGTGATCACCGCCCTTACCGACATCGGACCCGGAGATGGGGCGACAACGGTGATTCGCGGCAGCCACAAATCAGCCTTGCCCCACCCGAAGCTGGCCGAAGCCGATGTCGTCTACCGCAGCGACGAGGCGGCAGGTATAGCGGTCGGCATGCAGGAACTGCATATGAACAAAGGGGATGTGCTGTTGTTCACCGATGCCATCACGCACGGATCGGCACAACGCACGAACCCCGGACAGCGTCGCATGGTGCTGTATCGCTATTCACCCCG
>CALFPI010000040.1 GCA_937919035.1 uncultured Gemmatimonadaceae bacterium | reverse complement strand
CATCAGTTGTCCCTGGCACTATACGGCGCGCAACATCGAGGCGCGACGGCTGATTCAGACGGGGGCACTCGGACAGCTCAAGATGATCAGTGTGTTGATGACGAACTTCTGTGGCGGGCTGTATCGGCAGCAGCCGTGGGAGGAGCTGTTCGGCGATGGTGATGCCTTCGAATCGGCGTCGGCACCATACCAGAGACCCGGACGCGAGTCCTACAGCGATCCGGCCGTCGCCGGCGGCGGCCAGATCTATTGCCAGGTTTCGCACGTTGCTGCACATCTGGCATTTATCACCGGCGCTCGAGCCGTGGAGGTCTTCGCCCGATTCGATCAAGGCGGCACGCAGGTGGATGTCTATGACACGCTCAATATCAAGCTCGACAATGGGGCCCTTGTCGCCATTGCCAGCACGGGCGCGACCATGCTGTCCGAGCGCAATTACGAAGTTCGTATCTACGGCGAGCAGGGCATGCTGCACATGGAGTTGTGGCAGGGCACGATGGCGTTCCACGATGGTTCCGGGAAGGTCCAGTCCTATCCGGCGCTCGATGACTCGTCGGCATATCCCATCCACGCCCCCGCGAAGAATCTGATCGATCTCATCCTGGGCGAGGCTGAGAACGGCTCGCCCGCCGCCCTGGGTGCGATGGCGATGGCTGTCATCGAAGCGGCGTGTACGTCCGTGGCGACGGGCCGCAACGTGACCCTGACGTAAGGAGGAAGCCGTGGAACGAGGCTGCGACGGGACGACTACCTGGTGGCGCCGAATCGCGCCGCTGCTCTGGGTCCTGTGTCTGACTGCGCCGGCCGCCGGCAGAACCGAGGGGCTGGTCATCCACCGCGTCACAGAATCCGTCGTCATCGACGGGCCGAGTCACGAGGCTGCCTGGCAAGGCGTTCAGCCTCTGCCCGTCATCGCACAGGTGCCGAACTATGGCGACACGCCGTCCGAACACACAGAGATTCTCCTGGCCCACGATGACACGTATCTGTACGTGGCGGGACGCTTCTACGACCGTCAGCCCGAGGCCATCCACGCCACGGCAGTCAAGCGCGACGACGACGACGACAGCAGCGATTCCTTCACACTCGTCCTCGACACATTCGACGACAACGAGAACGCCCTCGTGTTCACCACCACACCCACCGGCTCCCGGCGGGACCTGGCGATCTCCGGCGACCTGCAGTTGACCGATGACCTCGACCCCAACTGGAACACTTTCTGGGACGTCGCCACGGTGCGCACCGGTGACGGCTGGTTCGCCGAGATGCGCATTCCGTTCTCGAGTCTGCGCTTCCAGACGGTAGGCGGTCAGGTGCGCATGGGTGTGATCGCCTTCCGCTGGATCGCCCGTCGCGAGGAGCGCGTGATCTTCCCCGCCATCCCCATGGACTGGGGACCGCACAGCTACATGAAGCCGTCGCAGGCGGTTCGCATCGTCTTGAGTGGTATCGCCGGCGGTCGACCGATCTACCTCACGCCGTATCTGCTGGGTGGTGGCGATCAGAACTGGCGCCTGGACGCTGACAGGTACCGCCGGCGCGACGACGCCGTCTTCGACGTCGGCCTGGATGCCAAGTATGGCCTCAGCAGCAACCTGACCGTTGACCTTACCGTGAATACTGATTTTGCCCAGGTCGAAGCCGACGACCAGCAGGTCAATCTGACCCGCTATCCGTTGTTCTTCCCCGAGAAGCGGCTGTTCTTCCTGGAGCAGACGAGCAACTTCGACTTCGGATTCTACCGCGATAACACCCTGTTCCACTCGCGCCGCATCGGCATCAACCAGGGACGGCCGGTGCCCATTTACGGCGGCGCACGGCTGGTCGGTCGCATCGGACCCTGGGATACAGGTTTGCTGACGATGCAATCGCAGGCCGCCTATGGGCTGCCCGCTGAGACCTTTGGAGTTCTGCGATTGCGCCGCCCCGTGCTCAACTCCTACTCGTACGCCGGCGCCATCGCCACCACCCGGATCGCTACCGACGGTGGCCACAACACTGCCTACGGCATCGACGGCTCACTGCGGCTGTTCGGCGACGACTACCTCAAGCTCAACTTCGCCCAGGTCTACGACGACAGCACGGGGGACAATCCGCTGTCGCTGCGCCGTTCCAAGATCCGCGCCCACTGGGAGCGCTATCGCTACGACGGCTGGGCCTACGGCCTCAACTACTCGCGCAGCGGTGCTGACTACGATCCGGGACTGGGATTCGAGAAGTGGCCGGACAACAGCAGCTTCGTCCACTTCGCGCGCTACGGCTGGGATGCCGGACCGGGGTCGCGATTCTACCAGCTTCGCCTGTATGAGGATGTCTGGCTGCACCTGCGCAACATCGACGACTCCCTCGAGTCACGGCTGTCGCGAATCGGCTGCGTTTTCGACACGCGTTCGGGCTGGTCCGCCCACGTCGCCGTGGCCCAGCATCGCGAGAGCCTGCTCGAAGATCTGTCCTTTGCCGAAAACGCCATCGCACCGTCCGGAGAGTACACCTACTACGACGGCTCCGCCCAGGTATCGATGCCTGCCGGTGGCCTGCTCAACGCGGACCTGTCCGTCAATGTCGGGCAATTCTACGACGGCCGTCGACTCTCCTTCGAAGCTGAGACCACCCGCAGCCTGTCACGGCGATGGGAGCTGGCCGCCAGCTACGGGGTCGACGACGTCAACTTCGATGAGCGCGATGACGGCTTCCGCGCCCATGTGGGTGGTCTGAAGGTGCTGGCCACGTTCAGTGCCAGCAGTTCGCTGAGCAGTTTTGTCCAGTACAACAGCGTCGTCGCTCAGGTCATCACCAACGTGCGCCTCCGCTACAACCCTCGCGAGGGAACCGATCTGTTCATCGTCTACAACGAGACTCTGCACACCGATCGACACGCCCATGAACCGATTCTGCCCCGGCGCAGCGGCCGGGCGCTGATGCTCAAGGCCTACACCACTGTCGAACGGTGACGACCTCGCGACACACGACACGAGCATGGGTTGGCGGTAGATGCCCAGGAGATGGCGTTATGCACTTTTCCAAGCACGCGGAGGAGTACGCTTGAACCGATCCAGCCTGTTGGCGATCTGTACAATCGCCGTCGTGTTCGCCAGCACGTGCGTGCTCTGCGCCGATGAGAAGCCGACGCGGACCCGCGAACAAGTGGTCGCCCTCATTGAGGCGGCGGGCACGACGAAGCCGCAGTGGTGGGATTCGGTGCCGCTGGAGTACCCGGAGACCCTGGATCTGAGTTTCGCTCAGCCGCCACCGGGCGAGCCATGGGATTCGCGCAGGAATGTCGGCCAGTACATGTGGAGCATCATCAACGAGAACGCAAGCCGATTCGAGCAAGGCACGAAGTTCATGCACTACGTCATGAAGCTCAATGAGGATGATCCGTCGGTGGTCAGGCGTTGCATGGAGCAACTGGCTCACTGTTATCACGATCTGTTGCAGGACTGGGCGCGGGCGGCGTACTGGAAGCGCAGGCTCGGGGTCCGGGATGTGACACTGGCCAACTGCTACTGGCAACTGGGGAACAAAGAGATGGCCGTCGAGATCATGGCAGGTATCGGCTACGATCCGTCACGCTACGGGGGCGCCATCAAACAGTGGGCCGATATGGGCGAACTCGAACAGGCCAGGAAGCTGGCAGTTGTTTCGATGGGCTCACGGCACCGGGGTGCGGCGCGTCGGGCCCTGGCAGATGCGTACCGAAAGTCGGGCCGCTACAAAGAGGCCATTCACTACTACAAGCAGGTGCTGGAAGTCGCATCCCCCTCCGAAGACAGCCTGATCCTCAAGCACAACCAGGATCACGCGCGGCTCGCCCTCGAGAACATCCGGCTGTACGAAACTTTCGATCTGGCCAACGTGCGGGACGGAGACTTCGCCGCCAGCGTGCCGGCGTACAATGGAGATCTGGCCGTGCGTGTGAGGGTGGGGGCGCACGCAATCCTGGCCGTGGAGATCACCGAGCACCACGAGAAGCAGTTCTATTCGTCCTTGACCGATATGCCCGAAAGAATCCTCGCCGCCCAGGATTTTCGCGGGATCGACGCGACGACGGGGGCAACGGTCACGGCGGAGGCAATCAAGAGCGCCGTCGCCAGGGCGTTGAGTCAGGACACCGAAACACAATGAAGTTTCAGGACGTCCCGGCATGCGGCTGAATCACTTTCTTTCCTTCCCGAGGGCGTCCCGGCGCGGCAGCGGCCGCTTGCCGCGGTCCCGACTCTACGGATGGGCAAAGCGCTTTCTGCCCGGGTTCCTCTTTTCCGACGGGAGGAAAACCGGGTTCGTCCGCAGATGCCTGCAGCAGGTGGGGGTGTCGTGGCAGTCTTCGCCCTTCCGGCGGGTCATCCAGACACTCTGTTTCGTGCTGTTCTGCGTCCTCTTCTACTACGCCTGGTGGCCGTACTCGGCGCAGCCCGATCCGGCTGCCACTGGCTGGCCAGCGC
>CALFPI010000039.1 GCA_937919035.1 uncultured Gemmatimonadaceae bacterium | reverse complement strand
TACACCGCCTGGTTGTGGGCCCTGAAGTACCAGCGCTGGACGCCGACTCTGGCGCGGCGAGCGGTCGACGGTCTCGCTTCGTGCGTACGGGAGCCGAGCGTCTACTACGGACACAGTGTGCGCAAGCGACTGCGGCGGTTTCTCGAATTTTCCGCCGCCCTGGAGCAGGACCCAACGTCGAGTTGGGCGTTTTTTCTTCTGCAGCAGGACAAGCAAGCCCTGTATTCAGACAGCTTTGCGACAGCCGTTGACAACTGCCCCAATACACGGCAAGCCAAAGCAAGTGACATGAACCTGATGCAGGTCGACCAGATGACCTACCTCCCCGATGACATTCTCGTCAAAGTGGATCGAACAAGCATGGCCTGCTCTCTGGAAGTCCGTGCACCACTGCTGGATCATCGCCTTGTGGAGTATATGGCGGGTGTTCCCATGCGCTGGAAGGTGACCCTGCGTGAGCGCAAGATCCTGCTTCGACGTATCGCTCGAAAGTATCTGCCAGACAATATCATTGATCGACCCAAACAGGGCTTTTCCATTCCACTGAACGCCTGGCTTCAGGGCCCCCTGCGTGACTGGATGGAGGAGTTGCTTTCCTCACGTTCGGTAGAGGAGAGGGGCTGGTTCAAGCCACAAGCCGTCAGGACGCTGGTAGATGCTCACCTGGAAGGCCGACGGGATTACAGTCAGCAGCTTTGGGCCTTGATGATTCTTGAGATGTGGCTGCGCCGACAGGTGCGCCGCTGATGGTTCCAGGGAGACGAATGCCTGACACGCACCAGCAAGCGGAGGGGCCGGGGTCCGGAACCTCATTGACAGAAGGCGTCGGACAGGTCCTGATCCTGATCTGGGCCTTGGGGATCTTTTATCACTTCTATCACTCCCAGGGGTTTCTTGAACTGGTGGTGGGTATCGTCAAGAGCGGGCTGTGATCGAGGTCCTGTTGGCACTGGCTCTCCTGGGTGGGGCGACGGGTGTCGGGCACCTCGTACTCCATGTGATTGGCGCCCCTCGTTCCGATCGTGGGGAGACGGCGGTCTTTTCCCTGGCCCTGGGCCTCGGCACTCTGATGATGTTGACCCTGGGACTGGGCCTTGCAGGTGGACTCTATCGTCCTGTGATTTGCATCCTCACCGGGGTGTGGTGCGTTACCGGTTGGTGGATGTTGTGGATGAGGGGCGTCGCCGATGCCGGGATCCTGCGGACTTTGCACGTCAATATTCGCTCGCCTTACGTCTGGCTAGTCGGCGGTGCCACATTGCCGCTGCTGCTGCATCTGGTTCGTGCACTCGCGCCTCCGCATGGTGCCACGGACCCTCTTGCGTACCAATTGGCGCTGCCACGACTGTACCTCCTGCATCACGGTCTGAGTTTTGAGCCGACGATCACGGGCGCCCTGTATACCGCGAACATGGGGTTGCTCTACGTCGTGTCGCTGGCGTTGCGCAACGGCATCCTGGCGCAACTCATGCATCTGTCTCTGGCGGTGGCAGTATGTGCCGGCGTGTTCGCTTTCGCGCGCCGGTATCTGTCCTGGCAGGCGGGTGTCTTCGCCGCCGCGATTTTCAGCTCCATGCCTGTCATCATTGTATTTGCCCCACAAGGCTACATCGACATCGGGCTCTGTTTCTTTCAGTTCACCGCGCTATGGGCGGTGGCAAACTGGGCCCGTGAGCCGGGGCGCCGGACGCTGCTGTTGGCGGCGATTCTGACGGGCCTGGCGATGGGTGTGAAGCCACAGGGGTTGGCGACAGTCCTCGTTGGTGTGCTGGTGCTGGCAATTCGTCGACTGGGTGTGGATCGTGATGTCCGTGTTGCCGGGCGTGATATTGCCACGTTCGTCGGCGTGGCATTTCTGCTCATCCTGCCGTGGTATGCTCGTGCGTACTTCTACGCCGGGAATCCTGTGTGGCCACTGGCGAACGACATATTCCACGGACTGCCATTCGGTTATGAGCCCGTTGTCGCTTCCGGTGGCAGTGGAGGGTCGGCGGCAGATGGCTGGTGGCATGTCATCCTCCCGCCGATGAGTTGGTTTCATACCTATGCGAGATCAATGAACCCTTGGTACTGGACGTTCGAGCCCTCCGGGTGGCAGAAGGCGATCGGGGTCTATTTCATCGCGCTGCTGCCGGGGTTGGCACTGGTCGTGCGTCATCCCGTAGTGTGGCGACTGAGCCTGTTTTGCCTGGGCTACTACGTCATCCTCGTACGTGCCCTGCATATGAATCCGCGCTACGGACTGGTCCTGTTCGCTGTGGCCAGTCTTCTGTGCGGTTACGTGGCGCACCGGCTTGCAAGTTCCTCCTGGCGACCGGTTCGGGTGTTGTTCCTCGCTGGCATCATGGTGACGGTCGTGTGTAATCTGGCGTGGTCGTATACCCTGGCCCGACCCTACCTATCGGTTGCCCTCGGGAGTGAGGCGCGAGAAGTATTCCTCACACGTACCGAGCCGAACTACCGCCTGTTCCGTTTCATCAATGAAGAGACACCGGAAGAGGCCAAGGTTCTGCTGCAAGGTATCGTCAAGGGATTCTACTGCGAGCGCGACTACCTGTGGGACCATCCGCACCAGAACGTTGTTCGTTACGAAGGCATGTCCACCGAACAACTCTATGCCCAGTTGCGCGGCCTCGGTGTGACACATATCGCCCGTATGATCCGGATTCCGCAGACACGTCTCAGTCTCGGATACCCGCAGTACTTCACCGATGACTTCCACGAACGGTTCCGGGCGCGGTTCCTGCGTCTGGTATACCGTGACGAGTCTTTCGTGCTCTTTGAACTGCAGGATGGAGGGGGCGCATAGTGGTCCCAGTGAGAACGGCACCTGTGAACGGTATCTTCGTCGAGACTGAAGTTGAGCCGCCATCGGACTGGAACGAATCGATTCGGCACGGAAGTTGCAGTCAACTTACCCTGTTTCACACCACGGCCTGGGCGGAAAGGATGCAGGGCCTTTTGGGATATCGGCCGATTTTCGTCACCGTCTTCCACGATGGCACGCCAATCTTGCGATTGCTGGCGCTGGTCTGTCGCTGGCCCCGAATTCGAGGGCTTATGAATACGGCACGGCATTCAGTGCGGGCCCTCACGCGGGGACGATCGGGGAGTCTCATTTGGTACGGTGAACCTGTCGTCATCGGTGAGGCAGGCGAGAGTCACTACAGGAGTCTCGCCGAGGCGCTGGACAATGAGGGCCGCCGACGCTGGCTATGCGTGACATCGGGGAATTGGCCTGCCGCTCACGAGGCGTCAGCATCGAGGAACTGGCGAATACGACGCTGGGCAACGATTCAACTCGATCTGCAGCGGCCGAAGGAAGAACTCCTCGCGGCGATGAAGAGTTCAGCGCGCAAAGCCGTACGGCGGGCGGAGAGTGATCACATATCGGTACGGCGCGTTGCTTGCATAGAAGAATTGCGTAGTTACTATGCATTCGCCGTCACCTGCGCGAAGCGCTATGACAAGCGCATGTATGGGTTTGAAGACTTCCGCTCTATGTGGGATGGCATTCGCCCGGATGGCTGGTTCGAGACTTTCGTTGCCGAACACGATGGCGAGATGATCGCGGGGCTGTCGGTGTGGGGCTATGGGGACAGCATCGGCGAGTTGGGGTCTTTCCAGTCGGAGCGCAGTTTTACCGAGAAGCTGTTTGGCCCCGATTTGATCAAGTGGACGGCCATCCAATGGGGACATGATCAGGGCCTACGAGTATTGGATCTCGGAGGGGTCAATCCTGCACCCGAAGGCAAGGATGTGGGGATTCGCCAGTTCAAGGAAAAGTGGGGTGGAGTTTACTACGAATACACCACGATCGGCTGAGGAAGTCACGCCGCAATGGAGATCGCTGAATGACCGAGTCAGGAAAGACCCACCTTGACAATATTGCTCGCATCGGTGGCACTGCCGCGACAGCCGACGGCTTCATGGCGCGGCGCTGGAACCGTTACTATTTCAGGACTCTGAAACAGACGGTGCAGTATATGCTTGACGGAGAAATCACGGCTGCCGCCACGGTGCTGGACATCGGTACATCTCACGGAAACTGGTTGCCCTTTCTTCGCGGTCTTGGGTTTTCGCATGTGATAGGAGTCGAGCTCGATGCAGGCCGAGCCGAACAGGCGAGGGAGGCGGGATACGACGAGGTCTACAACTGCGATGCTAGAAGTATCGAACGCGCAGCCGAGAGCATCGACGCTGCGGTGTCAAATGATGTCTTCGTGCACATTCTGCAGATCGAGGACAAGATTGCAGTTATTCGCGAGGCGGAACGGCTGCTGAAACCAGGTGGCGTGATGGTGTTCAATCACGCTTCCGCTCGCGCCTTTGGTCGTTCTCGGTCCTACACTGAGGACCACTGTTCTTTTCTGACTCTCAATGACTTCGTCAAACTGGTCGGTGACAACAGTTCGCTCATCATCGAGGACATCAAGCCATCG
>CALFPI010000038.1 GCA_937919035.1 uncultured Gemmatimonadaceae bacterium | reverse complement strand
TCCCCTGATAGTCGCTACCGATAATCGCTACCGATGATCGCCCCTGCGATCCATGCTCCCGACGGTCGGATGCCGCCTTGGATGAACGCGCTCATCGCGCCATCCTCTTCGTTTCATGCGTGTCGATCGCCGGCGACGGCCTCGTCCAGAGCCTCGACGCCGGGCATGACACGGCCGCCCAGGCACTCCAATGAGGCGCCACCACCCGTGGAAATATGGGTCATGCGTTTGCTGGCACCCGCCTTGGCTACAGCCGCAGCTGTGTCCCCCCCGCCGATAATGCTGACGACGCCCGACTCCCAGGTGGCCTGCTCGAGGGCCTGCGCCACTTTCAGTGTGCCAGCGGCGAAATCATCTATTTCAAATACGCCGAGTGGGCCGTTCCAGACGACGGTTCCCGCATGCTGCACCAGATCGACAAAGTGTTCGGTGGTTTCGGGACCAATATCGACACCCTCCCAATCAGCAGGGATGGCCGTCACAGGCACGACACGGGTTTCTGCCCCTGCGGCGAACTTTTGCGTCACCAGGCAGTCCGTGGGCAGGACGAGTTTTGCTCCCGCCTTTTGCAGCAGTTCCGTGGCGACGGGTATGGCAGATTCCTCAAGAAGGGATTTGCCAATCTCAAGGCCCTGCGCCTTGAGGAAGGTGTAGGCCATGCCGCCACCGATCAGCAACTTGTCGACCTTGTCGAGCAGCTGCTCAATTACCTCGATTTTTCCCGAGACCTTGGCACCGCCGAGGATCGCCACAAAGGGCTGCGCCGGCTTGGCGAGGGCCTCGTGCAGATACTGCAACTCCTTTGCCATGAGATACCCTGCCACGCAGTCGCTGACGTGGTGGGTGATGCCTTCGGTTGACGCATGGGCCCTGTGTGCAGCGCCGAAAGCGTCGTTGACGTAGATCCCGTTGCCAAGCTCCGCCAACTGCCTGGCGAAGGCTGCGTCATTTGCTTCTTCCTCCGGGTGAAAACGGAGGTTTTCCAGCAGCAGAATGTTCCCTGGACTGAGCTCTTTCGCCATTTGGGTGGTTGCGGGCCCGATGCAATCCGGTGCCAGCAGGACGCTGGTACCCAGGTGCCCGTGCAGTTCTTCGGCCACCGGCCGCAGAGACAATCTGGGACTCGCCGCTTTGGGCCGGCCCAGATGAGACATCAGCACCAGAGACGCGCCTCTTTCGAGCAGACGCCACAGCGTCGGCAACGCGGCACGAATCCGATTGTCGTCGGTTATGTTCGCGTCCCCGTCGAGGGGCACATTGAAGTCGACACGAACCAGGACACGTTTCCCGGCAACATCGATGTCGTCAATCGTTTTCTTGGCCATCAATGGCCTGCGCTTTCTCCCCGAGCAGAGCCAGAACGGCCTCACGGGATGTTTATCTAGCGGATCTGCATCAACGGATCCACCCGTTGCTCAGCCAAAGAATATTCGAGCGATTTCGTACAGTTCGTCATCGACCTTTTTCAACTCGCCGATGCCCTGTTCCAAAGGAATCGCCCGAATCTTGTTGCCCTGCAAAGCGACCATCTTGCCCCAGTCCTTGGCGTGGACGAGATCGATGGCGGCGATGCCATATCGCGTTCCCAGCACCCGATCGAAGGCTGTTGGTGTACCACCCCGCTGCAAGTGACCGAGAACGGTGACGCGCGTCTCAAAGCCCGTCTCCTTCTCGATGATGTCACTCACGAGTTGCCCCACGCCGCCCAATTTCACATGGCCGAATTCGTCGGTCCCGGACTCCTGCACGATGTACTCTTCGCTGGCGATGGTCGTGCCTTCGGCGACGACGACAATGCTGAAATCCTTGCCACGTTGATGGCGCATCTTGATGGTGGCGACGATCTCCTCCACCGTGACAGGATGCTCAGGAATCAGGATCAGGTCAGCACCACCAGCGATGCCGGCGTGCACGGCAATCCACCCCGAGTGACGCCCCATGACCTCGACCACCATGACGCGGTTGTGCGACTCGGCGGTTGTGTGGATGCGGTCGAGAGCCTCCGTAACGATGTTGACGGCCGTGTCGAAACCGAAGGTGAAATCCGTATTCGAGATGTCGTTGTCGATGGTCTTGGGCACACCAACGACGGGCGCCCCGGCAACTGCCAGCTTGTGGGCGACGGTAAGAGTGTCGTCCCCACCGATGGCGATCAACGCATCGAGCTTCATGCGCTTGATGTTCTCAATGACCCGCTCGCCCCCATCTTCGGTCTTGTAGGGGTTCGTCCGGGATGTGCCCAGAATCGTACCGCCTTTGGGCAGAATGCCGGAGACCTCTTCGTGGCCCAGAGGCTCCCAGAGGCACTCCATCATGCCCTTCCAGCCCTTCTGAATGCCACGGAATCGGTAGTCGTACTGTGAGATCCCCTTGCGCACAACAGCCCGAATCACGGCGTTCAGTCCGGGGCAGTCTCCGCCTCCCGTGAGGATCCCAACGGTCTTGGTGGCCATAACGGCGCACTCTCCATAAAGTGTTGACGTTCGACTGAAGGACACAGCGGCCAGGGGCAGTCAGGGACGCAATTTGGCCCTTATGCCATAGCAGACGGTGCCGCAAAGAATAGCGCTAAAACTACGTGGGACTGTGAATTAGGTCAACGAGACCCGCCTCGTCGGCACGCTGCCTGAAGGGGGATGCGATCGCCACGCCGATGATCTGAGCGCTGGTTACCGAGCCCAGCGCGGAGGCGCACGCCGACATCGTCGCTCCCGTGGTCATCACGTCATCGACCAGGCCAATGCGATGTGGTGCTCCAGGGAGCGGCCCTGCGGCGTGGAAAGCACCCATTATATTTTCCCGTCTTGCTGCTACCTCGAGCCGGGCCTGCTGCCGGGTCGGCCGGATGCGACGCAGACAATCGGTAACGACAGGCAGGTCCAGCACAACGGCCAGCCCCCTGGCAATCTCCGCCGCCTGGTTGTAGCCCCGCTCCCGTTGCCGCGCCGCATGGAGCGGCACAGGTATCAGCAGGTCCAGGTCAGCACATCCCGCTTGCATCTCAGCATGCACGGCAAACTGGCGTCCCAGGAAGGGTCCCATCTGCTTGATTCCATTGAATTTGAGCGCATGGATGGCATCGTGGGCGACCCCGCGGAAATCCGCAAGGATCAGGGAGCGCTCCAGACCGTTATCGATCCAGTGTTCGCAGTTGTCGCAGGCAGAGCCGGACGCTGGCGTCTGGACCGGTGCAGAGCAACGAGCACAGCGTGGTCCCGTGAGGGCCATCAGCGCCCTCGAGCAAGCCTGACACAGGACCTGCCTGTCTCCCGGTGGTTGCCATGCCTCACAGACGGGGCAGTGCGGCGGGTAGACAAAGTCGAGAAGGGCAGACCCCAGACCTTTGACCAGACAGGAGGCCAAAACCGAATACCGACCCGAGACCAGACGGGCGAGTTGAGTGGTGACAGGCACAGGACTGGGCTCCGGGGGCGACACATACGTGGAACGGGCGCGGCCATGCCCTTGCCTGTTGCGAACTCCATGCCACTCGCTGGAAAAAAGCAACGCCCGCATCCTTCGCGGACGCGGGCGTGAACCAGGACATCTTATTTTTGTGTTTTCAGGCGACGAGATCGAGCGTGACCGACTCGCGTTCCTCTTCCAGTCTTGGTGGGGCTTCGACGTGCTCCGGCACCGGATCACGATGCGAGATGCGCGGCGCCGGTTTACGTTGGCGC
>CALFPI010000037.1 GCA_937919035.1 uncultured Gemmatimonadaceae bacterium | reverse complement strand
CGCGCAGGAAGTCCATTTCCACCGTGCCCCGCGGTGATCCCAGAGCTACGACTCATCCCCCGCTGCGGGCCAGTCGGGCCGCCATGGGATAGACAGCGGGGTTGCCCGTTGCTTCGATGACGACATCGGCGCCGTCACCCGTGCACAAGGACTGCACCCGGGTCACCGTGGTGTCCACGTCTGTGGGGCAGATGGCGGTGACAGCAGCGCGACGGGTCGCCTGCGACAGCCGCTGCGGGTCGAGGTCGAGCCCAATGAGGGGTATGGCGCCGGCGAGTCCCGCCAGGGACAATGCCAGTTGGCCCACGACACCAAGGCCCAGCACCACAACACTCTCACCCAGTTCCACCCGGGCGCGGCGCACACCGTGCATGGCGATGGCGGCCATCGTCAGCAGACTGGCATTCTCCCAGGTGACACCCGCCGGCAGAGGATACACATTCCGTGTCGCCAGCAGGTGTGACGCATGGTTGCCCTGGGCGGCGACGCGGTCCCCCGGTTGCAGGTCGGTGACATCCTTGCCGACGGCCAGTACCGTACCCGTGGCGCAGTAACCCGTGGTTCGGGGGAACTCGGCGGCACGTCCCGGTTCGGACCCATGGATCCAGCTGTAGATCTCGGTCCCCGTACTCACGGCGGTCATCCTCTGCTCGATGAGTACCTGGCCGGCCTGCGGGCGGGCCACTTCGAATGCCTCCACTTCGATGTGGCGAGGACCCACAACGACGAGACGCTGTCCTGTCAGGTAGCTGGCCATGGGACTAGCGCAACAGCAGCCGCAAACGGATGTCGTCCATGTTGCTGGCTCCTTCCGGGCCTATGAGCCCAAGGGCGGTGATGAGCGGGTGCCGGATCATTGTGAGAATCTAACGGCATTCGGGGTGTCGATGGTAGACAGGCCGTCGGGTCGACAGGCACAGGTCGACAGGTACAGGGGGAAGTTGTTTCGTCAGGCTGCTGCGATCATCGTAGCAGTTGACCCGGGAGAAGGTGAATGAAGATCGCGTCGATCGAGCCGACCATCGTCAGTGTTCCCTACAGCCATCGTGAGACCAGTTCGCGGGTGCAGCGCGATGGTGTGACCGCAGTCGTTGTGAAGGTCACGACGGAGGACGGCCTGGTGGGCTGGGGGGAAAGCTGTCCCGGACCCAACGTCGAGAGTGTCTATGAGGTCGTGCGCTCCGCGGTGCCGCTGTTCACCGGTCGCGACCCCTGGGAACGCGACGCCATGGCCGCCGACTTCTACGGCACAGCGCACTGGTTTCATCGGGAGATGACGGGACACTTCGCCTTTGCCGGCATCGACATGGCCCTCAATGATCTCTGTGGCAAGGCGGCGGGCCAGCCGTTGTACAATCTCTTCGGCGGTCTGCGTCGTCCCAATGTCGATTACTTCTGCTACCTCGCCTACGGTTCACCTGAGGATGTGGCAACCCAGGCGCGGGCGGGGGTCGCCGCCGGCTACAGCGTGTTCTATCTGAAGGTCGGCCTCGACTTTGCGGCCGAGTGTGACATGGTCGCTGCCCTGCGCCAGGCGATCGGGCCGACGGGTCGGATCCGTATCGACGCCAATGGCTCGTGGTCGGTGAATGAGGCGATCCGTTATCTGGCCGAGTTCGATCGTCACCGCATCGATTTCGTCGAACAGCCGGTCTGGCCGGAGCCGGTGGAGAACATGATCGAGGTCCGCTCGCGGCAGCCGGTGGCGGTCTGTGCCAACGAAGGACTGTGGCGTGTGTGTGACGTGCATGAGGTCATCAAGCGTCGTGTCGCCGACACGCTCTGTTTCAGCAGCAACTGGGTGGGCACCTTGGCCGCGTTTCATCGCCTCAGTTGGGCCGCCCACCAGGAAGGTCTGACCGTCTGCCGCCACACCCATGGCGAACTCGGCCTCATGGCGGCGGCATCCCAGCACGTCTGTCTGACACTGCCCAACCTCGTCGATGGCAATCAACAGGTCGCCGCCATGATGGCCGACGACATCCTGCAGCAGCCCCTGCCCATCGCCACAGGGCCCACCTGGGGGATCCCCGAGGGCGTCGGTCTCTGTGTCGATGTCGATGTCGACAAGCTGCGTCAGTACCACGAGCTCTATCAAGAGCACGGACAGTTCCTGCCGTATCAAGCAGAGATGTTCGTCTCACCGCGACAGGCCTAGGGGCAGGCCGGTCAGGGCTCGGTGCGCCACTGCCAGGTTGCCTGGTCTCTGTCACCGGTGACCTCCAGGCCCCGGTAGCCGCGAAATCGATCGTAGACCCGGTGCATCTCGTCGATGTCGTCGAAAAAACCAATGATGTGCGCCGCACCGAATCGTTGGCCGGCGCGGATCGGTCGGCCACCGAGTTCCTGGATGAAGCAGACATACCCCCGCTGATGGCACCAGGCCTCGTAGACATCGGCCGGTTCCAGGGTGAGGCCTGCCAGCCACGGTCCATTGGCGCCGGAGGCTGTGCCACGGTAGGCGCGGATCATGCGCTCAGGCAGGGTGCTGTCCTCGCGGCGGTAGAGGTGACGGGCGTCGGGGGCAAAATCCTGCCGAAAATCGGCGGCGGGGATGCGGCCCTCGTAACTGAGGTAGATCTCGGAAAACTCGGCGCCGTCCGTGTGCTTCAGGTGGCCGGGCAGATCCAGACGGAAGAGCAGCGCCTCGGCGTCGTTGGCACTCGTGATCCGATCACAGCAGAAGAAGTAACGCTCGCCGTCGGGGAACACGAGGATCTGCTCCCACAGGGAGCCCGCCGTGAAGCCTGCCGTGGCGATCGTCCAGTTGTGCCACTGCTTCACGGCGACGAAGCCGTCGCCACGATACAGTCGGTACGGGAGTTTGCGCGCTTGCGTGCAGATCTGCGGCAGTTCCACATATCGTTTGGCGATGTTGCCATGGGGCAGATCACCGAACTCATAACGGTGCGCCCCCTGCTGGGGTTCGTCTGCCGCCGGCTGCAGCAGGAAGTCGGCGATGTCGAGGCCATGGCCCAGGTCGCGGGCGCCGCTCTGCCGGTCGACGAAGGAGCCTGCCCGCACGCCGCTGACATAGCCCTCGGTGGCGATCACGGCGGTGAATCGATCGGTGTCGATATGCAGCTCGGATCCGGTCTCAATGATCTGTGCCATCGGTCGCTTTCGCCGGGTGAAGGATGGGCTTGTCCCGCACTGGATCTTGTGGAACTTCTACAGTATACAAGACCCCAGCCCTCCTAGGCTGACGGCCGTCTTGACAGGACGACGGCAGAGCACAACCCTTCGACAGCTTTCAAACCCCTCACAGTGGATGCCAGCGCCATGAGCACGGTCACGATCAAGGATGTAAAGATCATCATGACGCAGCCTGCCGGGTCGCGTCTGATCATCGTCAAGCTGATCACCTCCGAACCGGGTCTGTATGGTGTGGGCTGCGCCACCTTCACCCAGCGGTTCAATGCAGTGCATGCGGCGATCGAGCGTCATCTCAAACCCTTCCTCATCGGTCGCGATGTGGATCGGATCGAAGAGATCTACCAGATGTCGGCGGTCAACAGTTACTGGCGCAATGGTCCGGTGCTCAACAACGCCATCTCCGGCGTCGATCAGGCGCTGTGGGATATCAAGGGCAAGCGCGCCAACATGCCGGTGTATCAACTGCTGGGAGGCAAGTGTCGCGAGGCGGCCGCCTGCTATGCCCACGCCGGAGGTTCGACGAA
>CALFPI010000036.1 GCA_937919035.1 uncultured Gemmatimonadaceae bacterium | reverse complement strand
GTGCAGTCCCTGCTGCGGCGACACAATGCGGACACCGAACATTTGCTGGAGCTTGCCTGTGGCACCGGCAATGTCGCCTGCGCTCTGGGCAAACTGGGGTACTGCGTGACCGGCTTCGACATCTCGCAGGAGATGGTGGAAGAGGCGCGAAAAAAGACTGCCCCACCGCCGGCGGCGCTGCACTTTGACGTGCGCGATCTGCGCGATCTACGGGGCATCGGCTCCTTTGACGGGGCCATCTGTCTCTATGACAGCTTCAACTACCTGCTGACTTTGAGCGATTTCGACCGGGCGCTGGATCAGGTTTACGACGTGCTAACGTCGGACGCTGTCTTTATCTTCGATGTCTGCACCGAACAGAATTCGGTGCGCCACTTCAGCGATGTGCGCGACACCGAGCAGGGCCCGGGTTTCCTGTACACCCGACATAGTTACTACGACGCCGATGAGCGTCTGCAGTTCAACAAATTCGATATCCGGCTTGAGGATGGCTCGCGCCGGCAGGAGAGTCACGTGCAGCGCATCTACCCTCACGAAGATCTGTTGGCCCGCATCAACGCCAGCCGTTTTGACCTGCTTGAAGCCCTCGACGGATTCTCGTTGCGTCCCGGATCAGAACGTTCCGACCGCATCCACTTTGTACTGCGCCGACAGGCCTGAAGGACGTATGTCTCCTACTTTGCCAGACCTTTTCAGCACCGACCTCGACGCTGCCGCCAATTTTCTGCGCGCCCAGTCCGAGGTCCTCATCACCTCGCACGTCAATTCCGATGGGGATGGCATCGCCGGAGGCCTGGCGATGGTCGGCCTGCTGCGCCAATTCGGTGTTCGTGGGCGCGTGTTGCTGCAGGATGTCCCCTCCGACGGCTACGCCTATCTCGAGGGCTGGAATGACATCGATGCCGTCACGGAAACGACAATGGGGCAACGCGGCAGTGCCATCGTCCTTGACTGTCCCAACTACGCCCGCATCGGCAATGTCAGTGCGTTGCTGGCGGCCGACGCCACCGTGCTCAACGTGGACCACCACCATGACAACGAGCGCTTCGGCACCATCAACCTGGTCTCCGATGGAGTCTGTTCGACCTGCGAGATGATCTATCACCTGGCCCTGTACATGGGTCTTGAAATCGACCCGGCCATAGCCGAGCAACTCTACACGGGCATTCTCTTCGATACGGGTGGATTCCGCTACTCTCTGACGACACCCACATCCCTTGAGGTCGGCGCCGATCTGGTCCGACGTGGCGCCCGCCTGGATCTGATTGCCGATCGGCTCTACAACAACTCCACCTTCGCCGAGGTCAAGCTTATCGGTCGAGCCATCGATTCGATGTTGCTGCACCATGAGGGCCGCGTCGCCACGCTGTCGCTGACGCACGAACAGATGCAGCAGGGAGATCCG
Source organism: uncultured Gemmatimonadaceae bacterium (assembly GCA_937919035.1). Lineage (GTDB taxonomy): Bacteria > Latescibacterota > UBA2968 > UBA8231 > UBA8231 > UBA8231. The sequence continues at coordinate 5,872 of CALFPI010000036.1, read as the reverse complement.
GAAGCGGCCGTCAACTATGGCCTGCGCATCAAGGGTGTTGAGGTGACGGCCCTATTCAAGGAGGAATCGGTCGGCCACTACCGGATCAGTATGCGCTCCCGTGCAGACGTCGATGTCAGCGCTGTTGCCGGCATGTTCGGCGGCGGTGGCCATTCCCGCGCCGCCGGTTGCCGCCAGGATGGCAGCCTCGAAGAGGTCCGCAACCGGATTGTCGCCGCCATCGAACAGGTTCTACCGTGAGTGACACCCAGCAACATCTCGTCAGCCTTCGAAGCTGGAGTGGGGACGACATCCGCCAGGTTGTCGATGCCGGAATCCGCCTGAAGGCCGAGCCACGTGCCTTTGCCACGAGCCTGGCCGGGCAATCGCTGGGCATGCTGTTCCAGAAAACCTCAACACGGACTCGCTGCTCAAGCGAGGTCGGCATGTTCCAGCTCGGTGGCCAGGCCGTATTCCTCGACTGGCGCTCGACCAACTTCGGCCTGGCGGACCTGGCGGATGAGGCCCGTGTCCTGTCGCGCTATTTCGACTTCATCCTCGTGCGCTTTCTCAGTCATGACGACGTCGTCATCGTCGCCGAAGCGGCAGGTGTGCCGGTCATGAACGGCTGTTGTGATCGGTACCACCCCCTGCAGGCCTTGTGTGACCTGCAGACCATTCAGGAGCGGCTGGGGCGGCTGGAAGGTGTCCACCTGGTGTATGTGGGCGTACACAACAATGTGACCAATTCGCTGATCACCGCAGGGCTGCGCACAGGTATGCACATCACCGTCGCCGCACCGGAGATCAACGATGCCGCAGCCGATGCCGAGTTGCTTGCCGAGGCGCGTAGCTCCGGCCGTTATCAGGAGACCCGTGACGTGCAGGCCGCCATCGCCCAGGCCGACGTCGTCTACACCGACACGTGGCTCGACATGGAATACTTTGACGATCCGGAGTACGCCGAAGAGAAAACGCGGCGCATCGAGTTGCTGCAACCCTACCAACTCAATCAGACGCTGCTGAGTGGCTCACCGGCCCTCATCATGCACTGCCTGCCGGCGCATCGCGGATATGAGATCGAGGGCGCGCTGGTCGATGACCCCCGGTCAGTGGTCTTCGACCAGGCCGAGAATCGCCTGCACAGCCAAAAAGCAACTCTGTTGAAATTGGCGGGTCTGCTGTCATGAGCCGTTGGGTGGCTGTGCTGTGCCTGCTGGCACTGTCGCTGTCGCCCCTGCGGGCTCAGCGCGTGTCACCTGACACAGCCCTTGGGGCAACCGAGTCCGATTCCGTCATCGTCGTTCAGCGGCCCCTGACAAAGTATGGGATTCTGCGTACCCATCTGCTCGACGGCGCCACTCAGGTTGCCGTCAGTCATGCCCGCTACATCGCCAACTTCGGCTCCCGCGATGGTGTCAAACCCGGAGCGATCTTTCAAGCCTATAAGGCCGATACCTATGTAGGCTTGTTGCGCGTCGAACAGGTCTACCGCGATACGGCATCGCTGCGGCTGGTCAACCTCGACCGCAAACTGGATCCGCAATCCGTAGAGCCGATTCAGGCGGGCTATCTGCTGTTCCCGTTCCACGTTCTGCTGGAGACGGTCAATTTCGGCTCCGGCAAGCCTGACTTCTCGGAAAACATGCACGAACGCCTCCGTTACGCGGCCCGCTTCATTCTTAACTTTCCTGATTTCCCTGTCATCGTACAGGGACACACCGACAATCTGGGGGACAAGGCCCGCAACGTGATCCTGTCGCGTGAGCGCGCCGAGCAGGTCCAGCAATACCTGCGCGAGATCCAACAGATTCCGCGTTCGCAGATGTACGCCGTGGGCTACGCCGAGACGCGCCCGGTCGCCAGCAACAGCAGCGAGGCGGGACGTCTCAACAACCGCCGTGTCGATATTGTGATGGTCCACACCCTTCCGGCCGAAGTGGTGGAAGGGTTGTCCGGGACAGAACCGGCCGGTCAATGATCGGCCCCTCTTGCCGGGTTACTCCGCGCGCAAATAGTGGCCGCTGCGGCCGCCGCTCTTTTCCGCCAGGCGCACCTGGCCGATGATCATGCCTCGATCCACTGCCTTGCACATATCGTAGATCGTCAGCAGCGCCACGGTTGCCGCCGTGAAAGCCTCCATTTCGACTCCGGTACGGTCGGCGACGCGCGCCTGCGTCTGCACTTCGATATGGTCGGTGTGGACAGTGAAGTCGATGTCGACGGCTGTCAGGTTCAGCTGGTGACATAACGGGATCAGTTCGGCTGTGCGTTTGGCCGCCTGGATGCCAGCGATACGCGCCGTTTCCAACACGTTGCCTTTGGCCACTTGATTGTCAACGATAAGACGTACGGTCTGCGCAGCCATTCGAATCTCGCCGCGGACCGTTGCCAGGCGCTGCGTTACATCTTTGCCGGACACGTCCACCATATGCACGTGACCGGTATCATCGAGATGGGTCAGTCTGTCTGCCATCGTTCCTGTCGTCAAGAAGGGATGCGTCCATATGCCTGCAGGCAACTGGAAAGAAAGTAATCGTTGCTAGAACCCCAGGCACCCTCGCCTGGTTCACCCCAGCTGGAGCAAGTCACCTATGAACATGTTTTCCTTGGAAGGAAAGATTGCCGTTGTCACGGGAGCCGGACGTGGCATCGGGCGGGGCGTCGCGGCGGGTCTGGCGGCACAGGGCGCAACCGTGGTCTGCACATCACGCACGCAAGCGGAACTGGACGAAGTCGTCGCCACGATTGAGGCGGCAGGGGGCCATGCCATGGCGCTGACCATGGATATGGCCGACATGGCCTCCCTCGAGGCCGGCGTGCAGCAGGTTGTGGCTGCGTTGGGTCGCATCGACATCCTCTTCAACAATGCCGGCATGAATGTTCGCCAGCCCATCGACGAGGTTACAGAAGAGGACTATGACCGCATCATGGGGGTGAACCTCAAGGGCCTCTATTTCCTCAGCCAGAAGGTCGCCCGTGACATGCGTCCACGGCGCCGGGGCAAGATCATCAACGTCGGTTCGCTGACGACAGGTCGGGCCCTGGCCAAGGTATCCGTGTACACCGCTACCAAGGGCGCAGTGGGTCAACTGACGAAGGCACAGGCTCTGGAGTTTGGCGCCGACAACATCCAGGTCAACGCCATCTGCCCGGGTTTCGTCGTCACGTCGCTGACAGAAAAAATGTGGGCCGACGAGACGATGCGGGCCTGGGGCGAAAGCCGCGTGGCCCTCGGCCGCCTTGGAACCCCGCAGGATATGGTGGGCACCGTGGCTTTCCTGGCTTCCTCTGCGTCCGACTACGTGACGGGCCAGTGTATCTATATCGACGGTGGCTTCATGGCCGGAGACAACTGGCCCCTGCCGGCAGCGGCGGCCAAGTGATGTCAGCGGCAGCAGCCAGATAGCGCCGTCGGCGGTGGGTGCTGGGGCGTCAGTGACCGTGCCCACCGCCAGCGGCGTGCAAGATGGGCGACACATAGGGAATACCCAGCCCGAGACCGCGCAACACGAACAGCGCTCCCAGAGCGAAGGTGCCCACCGGCAGCGCACGGCCGGCGAAAAGCCGCAACGACGGCCGCAGCAGAAGACGGCCGAAGAGTGCTGTCGACAGCATCAGAGGCACGGTGCCGGCACCGAAGAGCGCCATGTATGCCATGCCCTCGACGGGACGGCCCATCGTCAGGGATCCGGCGAGCGCAAGGTAGACGAAACCGCAGGGCAGCAGGCCATTGAGCAGGCCCACCAGGAACAGCCCTGCCAGTGACTGCTGACGCAACAGGGCGCCCAGCCCTCGTTTGACGGCTGCCACACCGCGCGCCGGCACCGAGGCCAGCGGCAGACGGCGATGCAGCAGACCCAGCACGGCGCTCAGCATGATGACACCGCCCGCGGCGATGGACAGGCCCTGCTGCCAGCCGGCCAATTGCAGCACCCCACCCAGTAGACCAAAAAGCCCGCCGAGCAAGACATAGGTGACAATGCGACCGCCGTTGTACAGCAGCCGTCCGGCGATGAACCTGGCGCCCCCCTTGTCCCCGCCTGCCAAAGCCAGCGCCAGCGGGCCGCACATGCCGACGCAATGCAGACTGCCGCCCAGCCCGACGAGGGCCGCCGTCCACAGTTCCATCAGGGGCCGACCTGGTGTGCCATCAGCTGCCGACCTGCAGCTCGCGCTCGCTGTAGTACTGTTCGCCGCCGGCGCGCCACTCAATGCGCACCTGCCAACGACCGGTGGCCAGCTCGACGAGCGGGATTCGCTGGTCGCCGAACCCATCCAGCGCAATCGTGTAGTTTCGATCCAGCGACGCATTGTCGGGCCGGTACAGATGCACCTGGCCCTGGGGTGCATCGGTGAAATGACCTGGTGGGAAGCGCAGAACCAGGTCCCCGTCCTCGTGACGGAAGCTCCAGGCCACCCCGACAGGTAACGCCTGGGTGCGGGCGCGCCGGTCCATATGCTGCTGATGATCGATCTCACGCTGGTAGTAGTCGGCACTCACCAGATCTGTTCGCTGCGAAACAGCGATAGCGACCATCGTCAACGTAAGTCCGGCGAAGATCAGGTAGGCGGCGGTCACACCCCACGCCCAGGATCTGCCGCCACCGTGCGTTGCTGCTGTCGTCTCCTTCATCGCGTACCTACATCATGGGGGGCCAGAAAACTGGATGGGAGCCGGTGGACGAGAGTTTCGCCGGACCACAGCGAGAACACAATGTCATTGCGCCCCGGCTGCAACAGCTTGCCCGGCAGGGCTACATAGAACCGCCCCTCAAGAATGCCCTGCGGCGCAACCGGTTCCAGTCTCCCCAGGTAGGTCAACTCACCCTCGGCGGGAGACTCCAGGCGCAGTTCGATCGGCATGGTCGAAAAGGTCTTGTTGATGATCTTGACGGAATAGAAATTCGACAAGCGTCCGTCGGGCAATTCGTTGTAGAGCCGCCCTGGTTCGCGCAGAATCACTGCCTGCACTTCATCACGGGTGCCGAAGAGGGACACGGCCGTAACCAGAAGCACGAGCAGAACTGCGGCGTAGCCGAGGGTCCGCGGCGTGACCAGACGTCGGTGGCCACCTTCGATGCTGCTGAACGAAGAGTATCGAATCAGGCCTTTCGGTCGGTCGACCCGCTCCATGACTTCATCACATGCATCGATGCATGCGGTGCAATTCACACATTCCATCTGGATGCCATTGCGAATGTCGATCCCGGTGGGGCAGACCTGGACACACTGTCGACATTCCACACAGTCGCCCAAACCCTCGACATCCTTGCCTGCCTTGCGCGCCTTGCCTCGCGGCTCGCCACGTTTGACGTCGTACGTGACAGCGATGGTGTCCTGATTGACCATGACTGATTGCCAGCGACCGTACGGACAGACGATGATGCACGCCTGCTCACGGAAACGGGCGAACACGCCGTAGAACAGCAGGCTGAAGAGGGTGATAGAACCGAGCCCCGCCAGATGCTGCGACGGCGGATCGGTGACGATCACCCACAGTTCATCGATGCCGATGATGTAGGCAAGGAAGGTGTTGGCAATCAGGAACGACAGACCCGCATAGATGCCATGTTTGAGGCCCTTGCGCATCATCTTGTCCGCGGTCCAGGGCGCCTTGTCGAGACGCCGCTGCTGCACCGCGTCGCCCTCGATGAAGTATTCGATCTTGCGGAAGACCATCTCGAGGAAGATGGTCTGGGGACAGGCCCAGCCACACCACAGCCGACCGAAGATCGCCGTGAACAGCACGATGAACATGACAAAAGTCAGCGTTACCAGCAGGAACAGATGAAAATCCTGGGGCCAGAACGGGACACCGAAGAGCACGAATTTGCGCTCGATGATATTCAGCAGGAGCAATGGATGAGCGTTGATGGTGACAAAGGGACCA
>CALFPI010000035.1 GCA_937919035.1 uncultured Gemmatimonadaceae bacterium | reverse complement strand
TGCCCGTGCGGATCAGGCAGTAGTGGGCCTGCAACTGCGCGGCGACCTCAATGCCACGACCGATGCCGTCGAGCAAGGGGGCCGTCACGGCGGGATCGGGATCGAACAGACACTGGCCGTATCCCAGACCGAACTGGACAAAGTCCATACCCGCCGCCTCCATGGTTGCGCGCACGCTGGCACACTGCGCCGAAGTGACATCGGTCAATCCGGCGATGGGGGCGTGGCTGGCGGCGCCGGTGAGTCGCAAGTCGGCGATCGCCGCCAGATGAGCGGCGGTGATGTCACGGAAATCGGCGGGCATCATGCCCACAACGCCGAGTCGCATGGGAAGGCTCCGGTGAAAGGATGAAAAGGCAGATGGGAAAGGTAGGTCGCCGGGAGTGCACGGCAAACGCGTGGCGCCTTCTCCTGTGGTCCAATATCTTCCTTCCTCATGTCAACTGCGATTCTCTTTCTTGTTGCCGCTGTTTCCGGTCTCTACACCTCACTGTGGGGCGCCTTCAAGGATTCTCCCTATGAAGGCTTCAAGCTGAAGACCTTCCCGCGCAGTGTCTACTTCAACGTCGTCATTCTCGCCGTCCTGCTGGCACTGCCGACGTTCCACGAGCGGGTACTCGGGCTGAGCCTGTTCCAGTTGTTCTTCCTGACCATGGGGCTGGAACGGTTTCTTGCCGAGATCTACAAGGGATTCTTCCGCACCGAAGACCAGGCGAAGTACTTCGTGCCATCGCGCATCACCCTTTTCGGCCACCACGTTACCAGTGATATCGCACGCTATCTGGTTGGCAGCCTGATTGTTGCTGCGGTCTTTGCCGTTGTCTGTATCGATGTGTCCGTCGAGAGTTTCCTCTGGTTCGCCGCGACCGCCTACGGCACGGGCCTGCTCGTGTCCCTTGGGGGGGCGTACAAGGATGCGCCCTTTGAGGGTTTCAAGCCGCTCAAGTTCCAGCGGTCCGGTGTCGTGCTGGCGGTCCTCAGCCCACTATTCTACTTACTCAATGATCCGGAAACCCCGGTCTCTCTTGGTTTCCTGATCTACATGAACGGTGGTCTCGAGCGTTTTGCTGTCGAATACTACAAGACCTACGTCCAGCGCAATATGTCGGGCAAATTCCGCCCTGATATCGACCGTCACCAGCATGAGCTGGAGACGCGCGAGAAGTACCACTATGTGAGCCTGGTCATCATGGCGGGCCTGCTGGCTCTCTACATCATGGAGCTGCGTGAGCTGGGCGCCGTCGCCCCCGCGTAAGAGGCTCGCCGATGGCGTATGATGCCGTTATCATCGGCTCCGGCTTCGGTGGCGCCCTTGCCGCGCTGGCCCTGACCGAAGCGGGCCTGCGTGTGCTGCTGCTGGAACGTGGTCGGCCCGTCGCCCGCGATGACGGCGACTGGGACCCGCGACAGATTCTGCTCGGCGAGCGCTATCGCAGTACATCCCCCGTCCAGGTGCGCCAGTACGGGGCGCAGAGTTATCGTGCGGTGCACCACCACGAGGTGGTCGGCGGCAGTTCGGTGTTCTATGGTGGCGCGTCGCTGCGCATGCGGCCGCAGGATCTGACCCACTGGCCGTGTACATACGACGACCTCGAGCCGCACTACGCGCGTGCAGAGAGTCTGCTGGGCGTGCATGGCAGGGCCGGCGCCGATCCCTTCGAGCCACCACGACAGGGACCCTATCCGCACGAGCCCATCGACTTCACGCCACCGGCGCAGCGGCTCCATGATGCGGCGCAGCGCCTTGGTTACCGACCCTTTGCGTTGCCTATGGCGCTGAACTTCCGGGATACCTCCCGGCCCCTGTGCATCCTGTGCAACACCTGTGATGGGTATCCCTGTCGCATCGAGGCCAAAAATGACCTGACGGCGACCGTACTGCGCCGGGCCCAGGCCCAGGGCTTGACCATCCAGGCCGGCGTGATTGCCCGACAATTGCTCCATGCCGCCGGCCGTGTAACCGGCGTCGAGTGTGTCGACGCCGACACTGGTGTGCCATACACCTTTGCCGCGAAAAGATTCATCGTTGCCGGCGGTGCCTTGCAGACGCCGGCGCTGCTGTTGCGCTCCGGCCTGGAAACCACGCCGGGCGGGCACTGGATCGGTCGTCGCCTGATGCGGCACTGCAACGCAGTGGTTACCGGCGTATTTCGCCAGCGCACCAACCCAGAGGGCACATTCCACAAGCAGTTGTGCTTCACCGATTTCTATGAGGATCTGCGCGCTACGCTTGGCACCGCCACGGGTACCATCCAGGATATCTACACGCCGGCACGACAGGTGATCGAACACCATGCACCAGCAGGTCTGCGGACCATCGCCGGGTGGCTCTCGGCGTTCATGCAGAATTTGCTCTGCATCGCCGAAGATGACCCAGACGAGGCAAACACCGTGACCCTCGGGCCACCGGATGGCCATGGCATGGCGACGCCGCACGTCGATCATGGCTACTCGAAGGCTGATTACCAGCGCCGGGATCATCTGATCACACGGGCCCGAGCGGTGCTGAGGGCGGCAGGCGCGTGGACGACGCGGGTCTATGAGATTGACAGTTTCTCTCATGGCGTCGGCACCGTCGGTATGGCGGCGTCACCGCAGGAGGGCGCCCTCGACCCGCAGGCCCGACTCTGGGGAATCGCCAACCTCTGGGTGACAGATGGTTCTGTTTTTCCTACGAGCAGCGGCGTGAACCCCAGCCTGACGATCGCTGCCAATGCTCTGCGGGTGGCGCCGTCGATCATCAACTCAGAGTGAGAGGTCGACCATGCCCCGCATCGGACTGAGCGGCTGTGGCACCATTGGTGCACTGCACGCCGGCAATCTCGCCAAGCGCGATGTTGAACTGGTGTTCCACAATCGACGTCGGGACAAGGCCGAGGAGTTCGGTAACCGTTTCCATGGCCAGGTGAGTGGTGACTACGAGTCGCTGGTGGATGGCTGTGATGCGATTGTTATCGCCACGCCGCCGGAACAACACACGCAGCAGGTCCTGCTGGCACTGGCCGCAGGCAAGCCGGTGCTGGTGGAGAAGCCGTTGTGTACCACCCCGGATGCACTGGCAGCAATTGAAACGGCCGCGGCCGTCGCCCCGTCGACGGCCTTTGTCCTGGTCGCGGAGAACTACTACTACAAACCATCACTGGCACTGATGCGCGAGACGATTGCCTGGGATGGCATTGGTGCGGTGCAGTCGATGCACGTCAAAAAACTGACCACGCAAAAGACGGAAGGTTGGAAGGCAGGGCATGGAGCCCTGCTGGAGGGCGGCATTCACTTTGTCGCGCTTGTCGCCGATCTGGCCGATGCCGCCATGGCACGAGTGTCGGCGGCTGAGATCCATGCGACACTGGCCCGTGGTGCCAGTGTTGAGCCCATCCAGGTGCCGATCCGCGCGCCGCTGTCGGTGCACGCGCAATTTCCCACGGCGACCCCCGGCAATCCTGCCGAGCGGCAGTCGCAGCTGAGGCTTTGCTACGACGCCGGTATGGAAGCGCACCTGCACTATGCGTGGGATGTGCCGTCCCTGACGAAAGGGATCCTGCAGCACTCCCGCGTCGATGGCGATGCGGGCCGCATCCTGTTTGAGAGCAACGGCATCTATGTCGATGTCCGCGGCCCGGGTCGCAAGGGCCTCAGCTTTCCAGGTTTTGCTGACCTCATGGGCTACGGCGGCATGACGGATGATTTTCTGCGCTGTATCAACGACGGAGGCACGCCGTACTCGAACCTGGCCAGGGCACGGCGTGATCTGGACATCATCTTCGGTGCGTACGAGCAAATGACCTGAAGGCGGGGCCCCGGGCGCCGCACCTTCGGCGCTGATCAGACCATCGGCAGATCGAGGTCCTGCCAGACCGAGTCATCACGCAGACCCGTATCAACGAACTGCCGGCGCAATTCCGGTGATCAGCGGCGGATGACCTGCATCTCGATGACGTCCCGCCAGCGACTGGCATCCAGTTCGGAGTGATTTGCGCTCGCCAGATCCGACCCGTTGTCATCGACGATACAGGACTGCCTTCATGTTCAGCGGGTCCTGGTCTCCCAGGAACAGGGTGTGACCGGTCCCTAGATCATCGGGCCGTTCCCGTGCCAACAGAATACCCGGCAGCAGTAGCACACAGAGCCCGAGGATTGTCAGTAGCGCCATGTCAGGCCCACTTGCACGTTGCGCTGGGCGAGGGCTGGATCGCTGTGCAGCGACACCGGTGCGTACTCCTGATGCTGACTCGACAGAGCGTTATGTACCGCGACGTGCAGGTCAATATCCGGTGTGGCCCGGAATCCAAGCCGCAGGTCCAATTCGGTGTAAGCTTCGACGTTGATCGCCGGCAAAGTGCCGACGTAACGCATCGCTGTGTCCAGTCCGAGTCGCTGCCCCAGGTCACGGCGGACTTTCACATACGCCTGGTGTGTGGGGGAGCCGCCCTCTTCCCGTTCTGCCAGCGCCCCCGACGGGTCGTCCAGATTGATATCGAGATACGCATAGTGGAACAGGAGACGTGTCGCAGTTCCCAGACGCATGTCAGCGGCGGCCTCAAGCCCCTGGCTGGTGCCTGCCATTTCGTTGCGGAAGACCAGCGGCAGAATGAGGATCGGCGCGGATTGACTGTTATCAACGAAAGCGTTGCCCTGAGCCAGGGAGCGTACATCATCGTAGGTATGCATGAAGGCGGAGAGATCAACGAGCAACCAGGACGTGGCCAGCATGCGCACGCCTGCCTCGACGGCGCGCAAGGTCTCGGAACCGAACTTCGAATCCCCCGTAATGGCAGCGAAGCCTGCTGCCACACCCTCTGGCAGCAGCGAAGGTGGCAGCGCAGTACCGGGCAGGATCACACGGACGCCTCGTTCTCCCGCCGTCGGCGTGCGTACCGCCCGCGAGATGCTGGACCACAGCGTGCAATTGCCATCGGGACTCCATCGCACCCTCGCCGTCGGTTGGACTTCGAGGCCGGTGAAATCGTTGTGCTCCAGCTTTGCGCCAAGAATGAAATGCAGGCGATCGTCCAACAGAGCGATATCGTCCTGCAGGAACAGGCTGGCCATCTTCTCATTGGGTGAAACGCTGCCGACCCGGAGCGCCAGAGGCTGGCTGAAGTGTTCGCGGGAAACACGGAAGCCACTGCCCCAGATGACACTGTGTCTGCCATACCGGTGACTGTTCTGCAGGTCGAAGTCGACAGTCTGCACACGCTGTTCGACATACTCCTCCCGGTCCTGCACGTTGTAGAACATCTGCGCCGTCCACTGGGCGCCACTGTCGGCGGCAAAGTCCCAGCGGCCAAGGAGATGGCCGCCCACCACATGGATGGCGTCATCCTGGCGACGGAAGAAGGGTGCCTGCAGTTGCGGCAGGCGCACCTGATTCGTCAGGTCGCCTACCAGCGCCTCGGCCTGTACGTGGAAGTCTCCCCAACGCGCATGTTTCCAGTCCATCCGGCCGCCACCGCGCGCCATGGACCATGAGTCACGGGCGTCGATTCCGGCCGTATCCACGGCCGCATCATGATCGCTGAATTTGGCGTAGACCCGGTACTGTCGGTTGGCGCCGAGCCTGCCACCATAGCGCAGGCTGACGATGGCACGGTCCTCGTCACCGACGATGGCCTGCACGAGGCCCCCCTGGGTCTGTGCCGCTGTCTGTGTGACGATGTTGACGACGCCGTTGACGGCATTCGCCCCCCAGAGGGTGGCACCCGGTCCGCGAATCACCTCGATCCGTTCGACGTCCGGCAGCACAACGTCGAGTTCCTCCCAGTAGACACCGGAAAAGGCGGGTGTGTAGACCGTTCGGCCATCCACCTGCACGAGCAGCTTGTTGGCGAAGCGTTCGTTGAAGCCGCGGGCGCTGATGGCCCACTTGTTGGCGTCGATGCGTGCCACCTGCATGCCGGGCACCAGGCGCAGGAGTTCAGCGATTGACGTGGCCCCGGAGCGGCGGATGTCCTCACGAGTGATGATGTGTACAGCGCCAGCGGCAGCGGATAGGGGCTGCTGGGAACGGCTGGCGACACTGACCTCGACACTCATCAAGTCTTCCAGGCTGAGGCCCATCAGATCGTGGAGCGGATCCTGAGCTGATGCCTGCAGCACCGCACTGAAGAGGAGAATCATGCACAGAATCAGCCAGTGGTGTTGGGAAAATCGGTCGCTTGCTGGATAGGCTTTCATATGTCGGAAGATCAGGCTCGGCCTTGCGTCGGGCAATGGTCGCGTGGATCTGCCCCGGGGTCTGTCGCCCGGCCTTGCGAAGCCATAGCCTTGCCGCATGGCACAGGGACCGACGCACCTGCAGCGGGGTCCGAAATCCACAAGGACGATACCCATGAAGATCACCGCTCTGCGGACCTGCAAATTCAGCGTACCCACGGGTCAGGAGATCCGCGATCCAGCTACTGGTGCCCTGCTGTGCAGCACCAGCAAACCGTGGCTGTTTCTGGCCCTGGAGACCGATGCCGGGATCACGGGCTGGGGAGAGGGCACGGGAGAGTGGCTCACCGAGCCCGTCGAGGCCATGCTGCTGTCCTGGAGTGAACTGCTCGTCGGCCGTGATCCGCTGCCGGTCGCGGCGATCTGTGATGACATCCAGGATCGCCTGCCATGGAAAGGGGGCCCCGTGATCGGCAGCGCCATTGCCGCGATCAACGCGGCGTTATACGACATCGTCGGCAAGGCCTGGGGTGTGCCTGTGCATACGATCCTCGGCGGCAAGCGCCGGGATCGTGTCCGTGTCTACAGTGGCATCTCGCTGAGTGATCCCGAGGCGGCAGTGGCGGGCGCGCTGGTGCTGCGTGACAGGGGCTATGCGGGGGTGAAGGGCAATCCTCTGGAGACGCGCACCTGGCCGATGGATGCCGCTGCTGTGGAGCACACGAGGGGTTGCGTGCAGGCCATGCGCGACGCCGTGGGGGAGGAGTTTGATCTACTGCTGGATGCGCACGGGAGTCCGACGGCAGAGCTGAGCCTGGCCTGTGCCGCCGCCATTGCCCCCTATCGACCGCTGTTTCTGGAGGAGCCGGTGAAGGTCGGCTCTGTTGCGGCGTTGCTCGAAGTATCGGGCAAGAGCGACGTGCCGATTGCCACGGGCGAAAAGCTGTTCCACCTGCGTGATTTTCTACCCCTGATCCAGGCAAGAGCCTGCGCCTATCTGCAACCGGATGTCTGTCACTGCTTCGGCATCAGCGGGCTCGTGGAAATCGCCCAGGCCGCACGGGAGGCGCAGATGCTGATGGCGCCGCACAATGCCGGTGGCCCGCTGGCGCT
>CALFPI010000034.1 GCA_937919035.1 uncultured Gemmatimonadaceae bacterium | reverse complement strand
GGTCGGGTGCGCTACGCGAAGGTCTGCCGCGATATCGAGATCAAGGATACCTACCGCGCCGCGGTGACGGAGATGATCCAGCCGAAGGCGGCCGCCAAGAAGAAGCCCACAACCAAGACCAAGGCGGCCTGAGAGAGATATGGCCAAGATTCTTCAGTTTCCAGGGCATGAAGCGGGACCTGCCGATTCTGCTGCCGCAGACACGGGACGCACAGATTCTGGAACTGTGCACGAAGAGTACGAAGGGCAACGGTCGTCGTCGGAGCAACGCAAGCCACCCAAGTTCGGCTTTACGCGTGTCCATCGTAGGCGCCGCAGCGCCGCCCTCGATCAGCTGGACCTGTTTGTCGCAGACACCGATACATCAGGATCTCCGGATAACGCCAAAATGCTCGCCTTCCCCGGGGCGACGAGCTCCTTTGAGTTGGCCCTGGCTGATGATGAATCCGGCAATGAACTGGCGGCCCGCGCCGGTTACCTGGCAGCCATCGAACTGCAGGACTGCACGAGTGATGCCTACTGCAACCTGGGCATCCTCGAGTATGTGGCGGGCAATGCGGACAGCGCCTTTCACTGCTTCCGCCAGGCTCTCAAGCACGACCAACGGCACTGGGAGTCGCACTACAATCTGGGGAATCTGTATTTCGACAACGGCCAGCATGACCCGGCCCGAGTGCACTATGAGGTCGCCGCCGAAATCGAAACGGACTTCCGCAATGTGCACTTCAATCTGGGATTGGTGCTGGCCCTCGAAGGGGAGTACGCCCCGGCCGTGGCGGCTCTGGAGCGCTTCCGCGATCTGGCACCGGCGGAAGAAGCGGAAGCGGCGGAAGAATTGCTCGACACTTTGCGGGCCTCCCAGGCCCATGCGGAAGCGCGTCGATCGCCGGATTGAAGGGGCCGATCATCTGACGGAGGAGCGGCAACCGTTGCGCGCCAGAGCGCGGCTCAGTGCGAGTCGAGACTGCCGCCGCAGAATTTGCAGTAGCGGGCATCGGTGTCATGCCCTTCGCGCACGCAATTTTCGCAGTGCCGGGTCGTAACCTGGCCCTTGCGGCGTTCCGAGATCTCCGAAGCAACGATACCCGTGGGCACAGCGATGATCGCGTAGCCCACGATCATCACCAGCGACGCCAGCATTTTGCCCGGTACCGTCATGGGGGCGACATCGCCGTAGCCGACGGTGGTCATGGTGACGATCGCCCAATAGATGCTCTGCGGGATGCTGGTGAACCCTGATTCTTCACCCTCGATGAGGAACATGAGGGCCCCAACGATGAGTTGGATCGTCAGCACGACCCCGAGAAAAATGAGAATCTTTCGCGCGCTGCCCTGGAGAGCCCTGGCGAGCATGCCCGCTTCACCGACATAGCGGGCCAGCTTGAGGACCCGAAAGATGCGCAGCAGGCGCAGCGCCCGGATGACCAGCAGGGAATGTGTGCCGGCAATGAAGAAGCTCAGGAATGTCGGCAGCAGGGCGAGCAGATCAACGACGCCGAAAAAACTGAAGGCATAACGCAGGGCCCGTCGGGCGGACAGCAGGCGCAGGAAGTACTCGATGGTGAACAACCCCGTCAGGATCCACTCGGCAGTACGCAGCAGGTCACCGTACTCGATCTGAATATCGTGCACGCTGTCGAGCATGACGGCAGTGACGCTGATGACAATGGCCCAGAGCAGAGCTACATCGAACAGCCTGCCCCCTGGGGTGTCGGCCTCGAAGATGATCCGGTAGAGTTCGCGTCGCCAGGTGCGACGGCGGCGGCGATCGGCGCTGAGTGGGTGAGATGTCATGGGGGAAAGATAGCCCCACCGCCGCCACTTTGCCTTGTAACCGGCATTATGATCTGTCAGCGCCTCAGGACTGCAGATTTCGCAGGGCCAGCTCGTACTCGCCAAGGATGTTGGTATAGACGTCCTCGCTCATGAAGCCTGTGACCCGCAGGGC
>CALFPI010000033.1 GCA_937919035.1 uncultured Gemmatimonadaceae bacterium | reverse complement strand
TTGTTCTACTGTGACCGATCGCAAGGATGTCCATCATGATGACCGACCGAGAGAAGTGGCACTTCGACCTGCACGGATATGTGATCCTGCGCAACGTCGTCTCGAAAAGTGCTGTGGATCATATGGTGAAGCGATGTGAGGAGTGGCAGGCACTGCCCGACTCGGAGCTGCCGATCCCCCTGAGCACCGCCGGTGGCTACCCGCCAGGGGAAAACGCCTCCAGAGCGCTCATCAATCCCGAGTACGTCGATTCAGTGTATGCAGATCTTCAGTTGAATGATGAGATCATGAGAATCGTCCTGAGCCTCACGGACAACTGCCCGCAGCATCTGCAATGCGCCCTGATCCAGAATACGAGGCACTGCACCGATGGCGGCCTGCACAATGGTGCCGAGGGTGGCCTCCGGAACCCGGCCAACGACTATCAGGCCGCCGATGGCAGGGTCTTTGCCACCTTCATCAATGCGGGGGTGTCTCTGGTGGATGTTCCCGCGGGCGCCGGCTTCGTCTGTGTTCCGGGCAGTCACAAATCTCATTTTGCCGCACCCGACGATCTGACCGTCGACAGTGGTCCACCTTCGGTGGTCAATCTTCCCATCAACGCCGGTGACTGTGTGGTGTTTACGGAGCTTCTCAGACATGGTGCCCGCAGGTGGACACTGGATACGCCCAGGCGGACCGTCTTCTGTCGCTACGTCACCTCCTACGCTTCCTGGTCACCGGGAAACGGACCGGCAGAGCAGCACAGGGGTTTGCTGTCTGATGACCTCTACGAGCTCAAGGAGATGGCCAGTTTTCGCACGAGAAAGAAAGTGGTGGAGCGGTTGCTGGCACGCCTTGCCAGCAACTGACGGCAAGCCGCTTTTGCCGCTCTCCCATCGGCCCTATACTCACGCCACCAATGGCCGCCTCCGGAGACACGCCAGCCGATGAATGATCACGAGAAGTACTCCTTTGATATCAATGGCTACATCATTGCCCGTGGCATACTGGGCCCCGAGCAGGTGGCGGCCCTCAACGAGGCGATCGACAACAACCAGGACCACGTGCGGTTGCGCGAGGGTGATCTGTCCCTGGCGCATGACTCCCCGGCGCTGAAGGGCACCCATTGTCGCGGCGACATCTCGGGGATTCTCAACTGGCCGAAGCCCTGGTGTCAGCCCTTCCGCGATCTGCTCTCCCACCCACCGGCGCTGCGTTACATGTTCAGCCTCATCGGCGACCGGATCCGCTTCGGCAATGCCAATGGCATCAGCATGACGACAGGAGCCGAGGGCTGTGTGCTGCATGGTGGCGGCACGGCGAAGAACACGCACCTGTATCGCTACACCAATGGCCGCATGTGGAACAATCTCATGGGGGTCTGTTACCAGCTGGCCGACATCCATCCGGGGGATGGTGGTTTCGTCTGCATCCCGGGCAGCCACAAGGCCAACTATGACACACCGGAGGACGTGATCTCCATGGAGCACGATCTCGGATGTTACGTGCACGTGCCGATGCAGGCCGGTGATGCGCTCATCTTCACCGAAGCTCTGACCCACGGAACACTGCCGTGGAAGGGCCGACACGAGCGCCGCACGCTGCTCTATCGCTACGCCGATGGTGGCTTCGTCAATGCCAAGGGCATGAATGACGTGAAGCAGTACGCACCCTTCTACGACGAACTGACGCCACTGCAGCAGGCCATCATGGAACCACCGTACAATGCGGGCCGGCCCGATATTGCGGCGCTGCTCGAGGCCCAGGAAAAAGGCGCGTCCTAGAGCGTTTCAGTGCGGGTAGATATTGTGGCCATTGACCAGGGCTCCGCCATCTACTACCAGCACCTGACCGGTGATGTAGCTGGCCATGTCCGAGGCGAGAAACAACGCCGCAGAGGCGATTTCCTCGGGGCGACCGCTGCGTCCCATGAGGGCCATCGGCGCGGGTCCGGGAGCCTGGTCGGCAGGCAGCTCGGCCTGAATCGCGCCGGGGGCGATGGCATTGACGCGGATGCCGCAAGACGTCAGTTCCGTCGCCAGGCCTCGTGTCAGTGTCAGCACACCCCCCTTGGCCGAGCCGTAGGCCCAGTTTCGCGGTTGCGGGATCAGGCCGTTGACGGAGGCGATATTGACAATGCTGCCACCACCTGCTGCAGCCATGACTCGTGCCGCTTCCTGACAACAGAGAAATACACCCGTCTGGGTGATGGCGAGAATCCGCTCCCACGTTGCCAGATCCACATCCAGAAAATCCCCACGGTGACCCGTTGCGGCGGCGTTGTTGACAAGAATATCGATGCCGCCGAATTCTGCCACGCCCCGTTGCACCATAGCCTGCACCGAACTTTGTGCGGCGACGTC
>CALFPI010000032.1 GCA_937919035.1 uncultured Gemmatimonadaceae bacterium | reverse complement strand
ACGTTGTCCTGCACGGTTGGCGAGTGCCTCTTGCAGTCCCCTGTCACGCAACTGGGCGGCGGCCTCGCTGACGCGCAGAAAAGTGCCCACATCAGCATCACCATCTCTGGCGCTCAAGAACAGTTCGCGCAACCAGGCATCGGCATCACCTCCCCGTCGCAAGAGCTGGATCCGCAGTACCGTCTCGCGCAGAGTCACCGAACCCGGGTCGAAGCGCCTGTGCAGGCGCAGCGCTACTTCCGACGACTGGCTCAGTTCGCGTCCCCAGGGATCCAGCGCCGACAACAGGCGCCGTGGCGGCACTTGCTTGGCCAACCCCTCTTCGACCTTGTCGACGACGAGATCCACCGGCGCACGGCGACGTTGTACGACATCCGTCATGGCCTGCACGAGGCTGTCCACCGAAGGGGCTGCGGCCAACGCCTGCCAGCGCTCTATGAGCTGCCGCGCTGCCGCTGGTGCGACGCCGAGCTCAGTGAGGGCCTCCTCGGCTGCTTCCGCCTCGGCATGTACGGCAGGCGCCGACAGCCCCGCCAGCAGGTACAGCAGCAACAGGTACGAACCTGCTTTAGAGGAAGTCATCAGCAACAATCCGCATCAGCGAGTTCTGCTGGCCAAAGCCGTCATCGAGCCTCTCCACCGCCTGGGGATCGGCGACCCAGAGCTTGCCGTCGATGAGGAACATGTACTGGTAGACTCCTGGTTCCATGGGGACCAACGCCTGCCAGCGTCCATCCCCTCGAGCATCCTGCAGATTGATCCTTCCCGCGTCCCAGTCGTTGAAGTCGCCCGCCACCGACACGCTGCGTGCCATGGGTGCGATCATGGAAAAACGCACCATGACGACCTCGGCGTCATCACCGTTCCAGTGCGATGTGAGTACGGCTGTAGCCACGCTGAACACCGCAACCCAGGCCCACTGCAGTGCCGGTCGCACACGTTGTGTCTGCGGCCGGAACCGGTCGGCAAGCCACTGCCCCACGCCACGAAGCAGCCCGTCGAGTTGACGACCTGTTGGCCGCTCAATCTGTGCCCCCGCCCGCTGCACGACGCGAGCGGCGAAATCGGTCGGCAGCGCTGTCGGCGGCGAAGCTCTCAGCCCCCGGGCGGCCAGCGCCAGGACAGGATCCAGCTCTTCTCCGCGTCGTGTATCCTGATCCATATCAGACATCCGGTCCATCGCCCTCGTACTCGGGCAAGAGTGCACGCAGCATGCGACAGGCCCGGTGGATGCGAACCTTCACTACTGAGAGGCTGAGCCCGAGTTGGGCACACATCTCTTCGTGTGTCAGATCCTCTACGTGGCGCAGAATGAAGGCCTCGCGATAGCGGTGTGGCAGTTCCATCAGGCCTCGTTGAATACGTTCTCCCATTTGCGCGCTGGCTGCGGCATCGTCGGTGATGTCACGGGCCATGTCATCATCATACAGGGCTTCATCGAATTCGACCGTGTCGCGCCGGGAGCGCCAGCGGTCCCGGGCGATGTTCGTCGCGGTGCGTGTGAGCCAGCGGATGAGCGCCTGCCCATCATTGATGGACGCCAGATTCTGCAGCAGGCGCAGGAAGGTGTCCTGAGCGATGTCGGCGGCCGTGTCGGCCTGTCCCGTCAAGCGGTACGCCAGGCGGTACACACGTTCCTGATGGCGTTCGATCAACTCGTGCGCCGCCCCACCGTCGCCTTCCCGGGCGAGTTCGACAAGCCGTCGATCGATGCTGAAATCGATATCGTGCACACGCCTCCAAGATCTCTCGACTGCACAATTCAGGAGATGGTGCCGGTGCGGACGACACCATGTCCCGCAATGTGCCCTCGACACCGGACTCGTGCAACCATCCCTTTCCGGCTCGCACCATTACCTGACATCTCCACTTTCGGCGCACAACAGGACCTTGCGTCCGTCACACCGGATCGTGCCCTGTGATTCGAGATCCCGGAGTACGCGACTGACTGTTTCGCGAGTTGTGCCGGAAAGGCCCGCAAGAAGCTGCTGGCTAGGCCGGCGTCGAATGAGCACGCCGCCTTCGCGGGGCTCGCCGTATTCATCCGCCAACTGGCGCAATGTGGCCTCAATGCGACCGTGCACGTTTTCGTGGGCCAGGCGCTGCAGGGCGTCTTGCGCCTGGCGCAGGCGCTGGGCCGCCGAACGCAGGCAGGCCAGTCGCACGCCGGCGTCTTGCAGAACCAGTTCGTGCAACACATCTGCGGGGACCATGAGGATCTCAGAGAGGCGCAGGGAAACGACCCGGACCCCGCCAGGAGGTATTGGCAGTGCCGAGAATTCACCGAAGAACTCCCCTGGCTCCAGCAGGGCCAGAATCAGTTCCCGGCTGTCGCGGGGCTGGGAACAGACTTTCAGTGCACCGGACCGTACGATACCCAGACCGGGACCCTTTGTCCCGGCATCCGAGAGTGTCACTCGGCGCCCGACCTGCTGGACATGGGAACGGGCCGCCAGATCTTCCAGTCGTGAGTCATCGAGCCCTTGGAACACGGGGCACTCGCGCAGCAGACGGAGCGTTCCACTCTTGCGCAGGAAACCATCGTGACGCTCCCCGTTGGTCCTGGAGAGGACCGGGAGCGTCACGGCGGCCACCTGCGCGTGGAGCGCACCCGTCATCGGCTGCCCCCGGGGGCATCAGTGTAAGCGGGTATGACATCCATCTGTTCTTCCTTTCTGTGAACGCCGGAGGGTGTGACCCGCGATTGCGGGGCCGGCGTGTGCCTAGGGAAGGACGGATGACAGCACGCAGGGTTACAGGATCAGGCCGATTCCGTTGCTGCTGCGTGGAAATAGCGTCGTACAAGATGCTCGGGCGGGCCCGCCGCCCAACGAGTCACGGCCCATGTGGCAGCGAAGGATACGCAGAGGCCAATGAGGATCGGATCAAAGTCGAAGAGTCGCACAGGTCGGAAGAAGCTGCCATTGACGAATGCGCCGGCAGCGTAGAGCCCCAGATGGGCGCCAAACCCGGCGATCATGCCTGACATACACCCGGCAGCGCTGGCTTTGGGCCAGTAGAGGGAAAACACCGTTGGTGCCAGGAAACAGGCTGCCAGGCCACTGCCGGTGTAGACGATGATGTCCTGAAGAAAGCGCGGTGGATCGATGGCACCAACAACAGCGATCAGTCCCACGACGAGGGTCGCCGTGTAGCTGAGCCTGCGAATCCGGCGCTCGTCGGCATTGGGATTCACGTTGTGCTGGTAGATATCACGCACGAGGGCCGATGAGATCATCAACAGGAAGCTGTCCACCGTGGACATGACGGCTGCAAACGGTGCCGCCACCACCAGGCCCCCGAGCCAGGCGAGTCCAACGTTGTCAGTGAGGAAGATGACCATCGCCGGCATGATGCGGTCGGACTCCGCCTCCATGCCGGGAAGCAGAACCCGGGCGCAACAGAAGATGATGATGAGCGGGAAGTAGATGAGCGAGTAATAGATTGTGACCGTGGCGATCGAGTGACGCAGGGTCCGGGCGTCGCGGAAGGACATGAGGCGCACGTGATTGCTCGGTTGACCGGACCCGGATATAGCCCACATGATGAAGAAGGACACAGCCAGACTCAACGGCAGAAATCCCTGTGCATCCGAGGCACTCGGCCCCGGTCCAGTCACGTAGGTCCCTTCAACTCCATCGCCGTAGGCGTAGGGCTTCACCAGGGGCCGTGTGAGCTTTGCGCCCACTGGCAACCAGCGCGTATGCGCGTCCTCAGCAACACGGCGGATCTGGCTCGGCGTCGTCAACTCCACAACCTGAACACTGTCGACTCGGCCAATGCCGGGTTCACCGATAGCGCTGCGCGCCACCCGGAGCAGGCGGCCGCTGCCGGCATCGTTATCGAGCCAGCCCCACGAACCGGAGGGTACGATCCGTTCGGTTCCGGCATCCTGTGTCCACTCGACGCTGGCCATCCCGAGCCGGGGTGGTGTCATGCGCGCCATTTCCCTTGTCGCCGCCTCGAGGCCACCAACTTCATACAGCGCCAGGGGCAGCATGATGGCAACCCCGCCGATCATGACGATGCCCTGCATCACATCGGTCCAGACGACGGCGTGAAAGCCGCCGTAGGCCGTGTAGAGGATGACGATGGCGCCGAATACGAACAGGCAGAGCAGATACTCGGGATCAACGCCGGCAAACAAGCCGCCTCCACCCGTGATGCCGCCAAGATCGGCGGCCAGCAGATGGAAGGGGCTGGCACCGGAAAGCAGTGTTTTCAGGATGAGGCTGCCCGCTTTGAACTGGGCAATGAGGTTGAAGGACATGAAGAAGATGATGAGACTTGTCGCCAGTAGACCAAAGGCGGGGCTTTCGAAACGATCACGGAAGACATCGGGAATGGTGATCGCCCCGGACTTGCGCGCCACCTGGTTCAGGCGCTTGCCGAGCAGTCCCATCGTACATATGGGCACCACCATATAACTGCCGATCCACAGCGCCAGAACCCAGCCGTGGGAGTAGATCTTTGACGGGAATCCGGTGAAGGAGCCGCCGGAAGAACTCGTGGCAGCAAAGGTCAGAGCGAAGGCCCACACGCCAAGAGAGCGGCTGCCGAGGAAGTACTCGCTGAGAAAGCTGCGTCCCCGGAGCAGCCGATTGGCAAACCAGGCAAGCGCCAGAACACCGAGAATGTAGAGGCCGAATGTCGTCAGGGCCGC
>CALFPI010000031.1 GCA_937919035.1 uncultured Gemmatimonadaceae bacterium | reverse complement strand
CTCCAACTCATCAGATCTGGGCGTTTTGGCAGATTCATGAATTATCCAGGCTAGAAGTGAACACCGAATCGAAACACATCCTGTGGCCGGCGATCCTGGCGCTCACGATCCTGGCGCTCACGATCCTGGCAGGGGCGCCCGCCTATGCTGATGAGGAGCTGAGCCTGGAGCCGATTCGCTGGTTCGATGCGGACAATCGCACTATTCCCGAGCCGCAGAACATGGCGGAGAATCAGGTCTGGGATATTGCCGATCACACCTTCTTCTTTCAGGTGGGAAAAGTCCTCGACCTGGGGTGGGTGGGGCGACGTATTGGCGGGGCCCTCGGGATTGCAGACAGACGCGAGGCGGACAACGTCAATGCTCTCGACGAAGTGCCTGCCTCTTCGTGGTACACCAATCGTCACTTCCTCTACCCGATGACGATCGACCAGTTGCGCGACGGCTCGGGGGAGGCGCGCCCCGACACCAGTGGGCCCTGGCAGGTGGTGGCGGGCAAGTTTGAAGGAGGCACGGCAGGTTTCACGATCAAGGACGCGGCGGGAAATCGCTTCCTGCTGAAGTTCGACTCCGAGGGCAACAAGGAGATGGGGTCATCTGCAGAAGTGATTGCCACCAAGGTGCTGCATGCTGCCGGTTATCATGTGCCGCGCAACTCGATCCTCTACTTCCATCCGTCACGCCTGACGATCGGTCCGAAGACGACCGTGCCCGACGGGGCCGGCGGCAAGCGCCCGATGCTGCGGCGCGATCTCGAGTCCATTCTCGACAACATTGAACCCGATGCCGACGGTCGACTGCGCGCCATCGCCAGTGCCTTTCTCACCGGCAAGCCGGTGGGTGTGTTCAACTACGATGGCCGTCGAGGTGACGATGACAACGACCGTGTTGATCATCAGCACCGGCGCGAGTTGCGCGGGCTGCGGGTCATCGGCTCGTGGATGAACGATGCCGATCGTCGCGCCGCCAATACGCTGGATATGTACGTCTCGGAAGAAGGCGGCAGGCGTCGTTATGTGAAGCACTATCTCATCGACATGGGCTCCGCCTTCGGCAGCAACAATCTGATGCCGCACAAGCCCAAATACGGCAACGAATACGTGTGGGATCCAGGCATCATTGCCCGTTCCATCGCCACCCTGGGGCTCTGGCGCCGGCCGTGGGAGGAGCCTGTTGATATGCCCTACCCGTCATTGGGGTACTTCGAGAATGAGAGCTTTGCTGCCGGCACCTGGGTACCCACATACCCCAATCCCGCCTTTGAGCGCTGCACACCACGTGATGGCTATTGGGGTGCCAAGATCCTGCTGTCGTTCTCAGACGAAGAGATCGCGGCGCTGGTCGGTACCGGACAGCTGACCGAGCCTGGCGCTGCGCAGCACCTGACAGCCTTGCTGGCGGAGCGCCGCGACAGGATCGCCCGCTACTGGTTCGCCCGGATCAATCCTGTCGACCATTTCCGGGTGGACACCGACGGGCTGCATTTCCGGGACCTGGCCGTAGAGGGAGGCCTGGAGGATGCAGCGTCGACGCAATACCAGGTGCAGTGGCTGTCGGCGCAGGGCGATGAGGTTGGCAAGGGCCTGACGATCGATGCTGCCCACGTGCACTTCGGCGATCTGGCGGCGGGTGCCTTCCACGGCATACAGTTGCGCACGCGCCGGCAGCCGGGCTCCTGGAGCCAGCCGACGCGGGTCTGGTTCTACCTGCACGACGACGGTCGCGCACAACTCGTACGCGTCGAACGGCACACGTAAGTCACCCGAAGGGACGACGATGGCCTCGGCGAACCCCCTGAAGCAGATCCTCGACATCCGGCGCGCGGAGTGGCCGCAAGCGCTGTTGATGTTTTCGTACTTCTTCCTGGTCATCACCACCTTCTGGATCCTGAAGCCGCTGAAGAAGGGGCTGTTCATCGGCTTCTACCAGCAACCGGGTTTCGATCTCGGCTCCTGGCACATGTCGGCGCCCCAGGCGGAGTTGCTGGCGAAGGTCCTCAACATGGTCGTCGCCATGGCGGCTGTCGCCGTATTCTCACTGCTGTCGCGCACGCTGCAGCGGCAGCGCCTGACAGTGGCTTTCTGCGCGTTCTTCCTCATTACTTTCGCCGGCTACGCACTGACCATCGATGGCTCTGGCAGCCTTACGGTCTGGTCCTTCTATCTGTTCGGTGATCTCTACAGCACGTTGATGGTGGCGACCTTCTTCGCCTTCCTCAATGACAGTGTGCAACCCGACGAAGCCAAGCGGCTCTACGGTCTGATCGGTCTGGGTGGGGTGTCAGGTGGGTGGTTCGGGACCGAGGTGCTGCGGGCGTACATCAGCGAACTGAGCTCGGCGGAGTGGATGTGGATCTGTCTCGGCGTTACCCTTGCCATTGCTGGCATCGCTCTGCTGGCGGGCCGTCTTTTCGATCGCAAGTCCGTTGCGCCTGTTGCAGCCACAAAGGCACCGCCGCCGGCAGTCGCTGCTGCTGTGGGAAACCCGGCGATGGAGGGGGCCCGACTCGTTTTCCGCTCGCCGTATCTGCTGTCCGTCGTCGCCATTGTCGGACTGTACGAGATGGTGTCGACGATCATGGACTTCCAGTTTTCCTCAACGGTGGCACATTACACGTCAGGGGCGGAACTGAAGCAGCAGTTCGCCAACGTCTTTGCCTTCACCAACCGCTTCGCATTTTTTGTGCAGCTCCTGCTGACGAGCTTCGTCATGAGCCGCTGGGGCCTGGGTGTGGCGCTGCTGTTTCTGCCCGTGGCGGCGCTGCTCGGTTCGGCAGCTTTTCTGGTCGCTCCCGTACTGCTCGTGGGCAGCGCCTTGAACACGGCCGATGGCGGCTTCTCCTACTCCATCAATCAGTCGGCCAAGGAAGCTCTGTACGTGCCAACGACGCGGGAAGAGAAATACAATGCGAAGGCCTTCATCGACATGTTCGTGCAGCGTTTCGCCAAGGCTGTCGCTGTCGGCTTAAGTTTGCTGATTACGACGTGGTTCACCGGTTTTGACAGCCTGCGCTGGCTGTCGCTGTTGACCATGGGCATCCTCGTTCTGTGGATCATCGCGGCGCGATATGCGGGCCGCGTCTTTGCGCAGAAGGAGGCGGCCGCCTCTTCGTGAGGTCTCTTCTGCCGGCCTTTGACGTGCAGCGGCAGGAGTTGCCACGCCTGCTGCCCATCACTGGTGCCTACGGTCTGGTGATGGCCTCGCTCTACGTGCTGAAACCCGCCCGCAACGCGCTGTTTCTCGACCGGCTGGGCGTGGCGCAACTGCCCGTGGTACTGCTCCTCGTCGCTCTCGTCGGTGGACTGGCGGCGTTGGTGTTCTCCCGTTTCTCCGCCCGGGTGCGCCTCGACCGGCTGGTATTTTTCACCTTCCTCGTTCTTGGCGCCTGCCTGCTCGGATTTCGTCTGCTGCTGAGCCTGGAGTGGGGGTGGACGTACTACCTCTTCTATGTCTGGGTCAATCTCTATGGATTGATGGCCACGTCGCTGTTGTGGCTGCTGGCCAATGCCATGTTCAACGCCCGCGAAGGCCGACGGTTGTTTGGCCTGATCGGTACAGCCGGAATCGCCGGTGCCATCATCGGCGGTGTCGCCACCGGTTGGATCGTCACCTTCACCGGCACCGAGAATCTGCTGCTTGTATGCGCCGGTATGGTGGGTCTGTGCCTGCTGCTGCTCTACCCGGTGCGGATTCGCGAAACATTGCCGTCCGCAGCCAGCGATGCCGACGGCGAGAGCCCGCTGGCGACAGTCACCGGCTCGCAGTTGCTGACCCTGCTGGCGGGGATGGCCGCTCTGGCCGCAGCCGTAGCGGCGGTCATCGACGTGCAGTTCAACCAGATCGTCGACCAGGCCTTCCATGACACGGACGCCAAGACGGCCTTCTTCGGGCAGTTCTTTGCCGGTCTCTCCGCCTTTGCCCTGGTCTTCCAGATCCTTGTCGCCCCACGCGTGCTGCGTTCGACGGGCGTGACTTCCGCCCTGCTGTTTCTGCCGATCAGTATGGCCCTGGGTTCTCTTGCCGTGTTGTTCATCCCTGGCCTGGCTGCCGGGATGGCACTGAAGATCGGCGATGGCGGCTTCCGCCACTCCATTCACAAATCGGCGACGGAGATTCTTTACCTGCCGGTGCCGGTGGAAGCAAAAAAACGCACCAAGGTTCTGCTCGACACGACGGTCGATAATCTGGCGACCGGGTTCGGCGCTCTGATCGTGCTGGTGGCGCTGGCTCTGGGCCTCGACTATCGGCATCTCAGCTATGTGTCGCTCACGCTTGTCGGGTTGTGGCTGATCATGGTCGCGCGCAGCCGTCGTGCCTATGTCGATTCCTTCCGTCACGCACTGGAGCGGCGCGAAATCGACCTGTCGGCGTACACGGTCGACCTCAGCGAGGCAGGTACCCTCGACAGCCTCGTTGGTGTGCTGCGCGACACGAGCAACGTTCGACGTCTGCTCTACGCCCTCGACATGGTTTCTGTCGTACGCGCTGAGCGCCTCGTGACACCCGTGGCAGCCCTGCTCGATCACGCCTCGGGGGAGATTCGCGTGAAAGCGCTGCAGGTGCTGCAATTGCAGCAGGGGCAGATGCCTCTGGAGCGTATCGGACACCTGCTCGACGATGATGATGTCCTGGCGGTGCGTGTTGAGGCGCTGCAGGCGCTGT
>CALFPI010000030.1 GCA_937919035.1 uncultured Gemmatimonadaceae bacterium | reverse complement strand
CACTATTGGATCCAGTCGTCCTACCAGGAGCGCCACGGCCGCGGCGACGAACCCGAAAGCCTGGACAAGGAGTTCCTGCGCCTGTGGTTACGCGAAAGGGGAATTTCGGATGGCAATATTCCCACCCTGGATGACGAAATTCGCCTGCAGGTAGCCGAACGGTATGTGGACTTGTTTGAGCGTGTCACTGGCGAGAGCTTCGAACCTGACCTTGGTGAAGAGCCTCTGCTGAGGCGGATTGAGCGGGCGATCGAACCGTTCTTTGACGGATCCTGACGTTGCCAGCCACGCTACCAACCTCGCTGCGCAGCACCACCTGCCGCCCTCGTCCCCTGTTGCGACGCGTATTTGGTGCAGCCCTCATGATTCGCCTCGAGTTGCGCCCCCCGGCGCCACTTGACGCCGGTCTGATTCTGCTGGCCTGGCTGCGTCGGCCTGTGATCGTAATGCCTCTGGAGGGGACCCGCCTTCCGGGCAGCCGTATCGAATCCGTCACGGAGCGTTTGCGACGACGTCTCGACGAGGTCTACCCCTTCTAGGGGAATCATGCTACATCGCCAGTTACGCTCAGCCCTCGAGGAAATTTTCGGCGAAGCTTTCGTCGCCGAATCGCTGCTGCAGTCTGATATCGCGCAGCGGATTATCCACGATGAGCCGGACCGATTCAAACAGACCATCCGCGGCTTCCAGCGGCTGAACTACCGCGACGAACAGTCGGCCTACGCCGACAGTCTCGAACCTGAGTACGGCTACGCCCTGATCTGTTCCCTGCTGGACAACCCCACACGCGAGCTGATCGTAGAGCTCGGCATGAACTACTTGTAGGACACCGACCATGCGCCGTCAGCTGCTGGCATTCGATCTGGGCGCCGAGAGTGGCCGCGCCATTCTTGGGCATCTGCACGACAGCCGGATCGAACTGGAGGAGTTGCACCGTTTCACCACAGGTGTCACGCCTGTTCTGGGACGGCTGTACTGGGATGTTCTGCGCTTCTTCGAGGAAATCCAGACGGGCCTGCAAGCGGCATCGGGGCATGCGGACCTCGGCAGTGTCGGCGTCGACACCTGGGGTGTTGACTATGGCTTGCTCACCGCGGGCGGAGAACTGCTGGACAATCCCCGCAACTATCGCGACCCGCGTACCGCCGGGGTCATGGAGCGCGGTCTCCAGACGGTATCTCGGCAACGTGTCTTTGCCGCTTCCGGTGTGCAGTTCATGCCGATCAACACCCTGTGGCAGCTGCTGGCCATGCAGGAAACGGCATCCCCCCAGCTGGCAGCCGCCCATAGCCTGCTGATGATGCCCGACCTGCTGCACTACTTCCTGACGGGCGAGCAGGCGGGGGAATTCACCAATGCGACGACGACCCAGTTCTACGATCCACAGCAGCGACGCTGGTCAACAGAGTTGTTCGACGCGTTTCAGCTGCCAACGCGTATTCTTCCCGAGATCGTCAACCCGGGAACCCGTCTGGGGCTGATTCGCAGCGATGTTGCCACAGCCTGCGGCGTGTCAGGTGTTCCCGTTGTCGTGCCCGCCACACACGATACAGGGTCGGCTGTGGCAGCTGTGCCGGCGGCGGGCAAGGATTTCGCCTACATCAGCTCGGGCACGTGGTCGCTGATGGGGGCCGAACTGGACGAGCCGAATGTCAGCGACGCCGCCCTGCGCTACAATTTTACCAACGAAGGTGGTGTGGGGGGCACATTCCGTTTCCTGAAGAACATCATGGGGCTGTGGCTGGTACAGGAAACCCGGCGTACCTGGCAGCTTGAGGGACGGGACCGGTCCTATGCGGAACTGACAGCTGCCGCGCGCCAGGCGCCGGCCTTTGGCCCCCTCGTCGACCCCGATGACGCCCGCTTTCTGCCGCCCGGTGACATGGCGTCGCGCCTGCGGGCTTTCTGCGTCGAGACCGGTCAAGCCCCGCCAGACGGCGAGGGCGTGGTGATCCGTTGCATTCTCGAGAGTCTGGCCCTGAAGTATCGTTGGGTCCTGGAGCGACTTGAGGAAATCCTCGGCCGACGTCTGGACCCGATCCATGTCGTGGGTGGCGGCATCCGCAACGAACTGCTCTGCCAGCTGACGGCCGATGCCACCCGTCGCCGGGTGGTTGCAGGTCCGGCGGAAGCAACAGCCATCGGCAATCTTCTCGTCCAGGCCCTCGGCCTGGGTTGGCTGGGCTCGATCTCCGAGATCCGCCAGGTGGTGAGCGCCTCCTTTGCCCCAGACACCTACGAGCCAGCCCTTGACGGCGCGCGCTGGGACGAAGCCTACCACCGATTCTGTCAGCTGCTGCCCTCCAGCAGCGCCCCGGACTAGACGAAACCACCCCGCCGACCGTCAGTACGACGGGAACTGTCGCCTCAAGGTCTGGCGCTGCCAGCCGATCTAGGTTGACAGGTCTGTCTGTGCCCGCGGAACCCGACGGACCGTCAAATCGTCTACAATGCCGGAGATCTGACCATCATGACAACCCACACGACCACGCTGCCAACACCCCGCGATGGCAACCCCACCGACTTGGTGGAGAGCTACTGGCGGGACATCCGCCACTATGAGCCGTTGTCGCGTGCGACGGAAGTCGAATTGGTGCAGCGCGCACGAGCCGGTGACCGGTCTGCGGCCGATGCACTGGTGACGGCCAATCTGCGGTTCGTCGTCACGGTGGCAAAAAAATACAGCAGCTACGGCATGAGTCTCTCCGAGTTGATCGCCGAGGGCAACTGTGGCCTTCTGGAGGCGGTGAAACGCTTCGACGAGACGCGTGGCTTCAAATTTATCACCTATGCTGTGTGGTGGATCCGGCAGGGGATTCTCAAGGCCCTGGCCGAGCAGAGCCGCGCCGCGCGACCACCCATGAGCCAGGTCAATGATCTGCAGAAGGTGGAGAAGAACGCCGCGCGTCTGACCCAGGAACTGGGGCGCACGCCGACGGCCGAAGAAATCGCACTGCGAGCCGAGATCAGCCTCGAACGGGCCCACAGTGCCCTGGAATTGGGTCAGCATGATGTGTCTCTCGACGCCCCCCTGTCCGGGGAAGAGGGGGATAGCACGATGCAGGCCCTGCTCACCGGCGAGGAACCAGGGTTTGATGAATCCTTTGATCAGGACGCCTTGTTCCGTGCGCTGCACGAATGCGTAGACCATCTCGATGACCGCGAGCAGCTTATTCTGCGGGCCTACTTCGGTCTGCAACAGACTCGGCCCATGACACTGGAGCAGATCGGCGAAATCCTCGGCCTCACACGTGAGCGGGTGCGTCAGTTGCGCGATCGTGCCCTGCAGCGGGTACGCTCCGAATATGGTGACCTGTTGCTGGAACTATCTCACAACTGAAGCCGGACCATGGCAGCAGACCTTCTCTCCATTCACCCCGATGGCTATCTTAAGTCACTGCTCACGTGCCCCGGTGTGACTGCCGCGCACGAAATCCGAACAAGCCCCTGGAAGGTAACGGCGTGGTGCAGTACAACCTGGCGGATTTACACACGCATTCCTTCTGCTCCGACGGCATGCGGACACCTACCGAGGCCGTCGAAGAGGCCGCCGCCGCCGGCGTGCGGGTCCTCAGCCTAACCGATCACGACACGGTCGAAGGCGTGCCGGAAGCCCTGCGGGCTGGTGCCATCCACGGCGTTGAGGTAATCCCCGGTACCGAGTTGAGTGCCCACATCGACGACCGCGAGGTACACCTGCTGGCGTACTGCCTCGACTACCGCAGTCCTCGACTTGGGGCTTACGTCAAGCTGGTTCATCAACGACGGCACGACCGTGGTGCTGCCATCGTTGAACGCCTCAGTCAACTGGGTGTGCAGATCAGCCTCGATGACGTTCTGCGCCGCGCCGACGGCGGACCTCTGGGGCGACCACACATCGCCGCAGCCATGGTCGCCAGCGGGGCCGTACGAGACAAGGAGGAGGCCTTTTCTCGTTTCATCGGCGACCGGCGCCCGGCCGATGTACAAAAGCCGCGCACCCCCTCGGGGGATGTGATCGCCATGGTGCACGACCTGGGTGGAGTGGTCATGCTGGCTCATCCGGGACTGTCCGTATCAGACGCAGCGATCCAGAGCCTGGTCGATGTCGGCCTCGACGGAATTGAGGTCTACCATCCGTCCCACCAGCCACCGCAGATCGAACACCTCAACGAACTGGCCCAACGCTTGAAATTGTTGACTTCCGGGGGCTCCGACAGCCACGGCGAAGCCTATGGCGCCCGCATCGGCGATTGTGGCATCGGCTGTGAAGCCGTCGATGCGCTGCACAAACGCGCCGCCAGGTATGTGTAAACAGATCGACGCCACCATCGGACAACGGCCCAACCAGACAGGCAACCACCCAGGCAGAGCATGGCGGCTGTGCCTCCTGCTCGTGACCTGCATCCTGCAGCCCGCCGACGGCGCGGTTCCGGCACGTTTCCACCAGAATCAATCGACGCCGCCCCTGGCCGGCCTGGTGGGTACAAACATCACGGATGTGGTGTGGAGCGGCCGTTATCTGTGGGTTTCCACCGAGCGCGGCCTGGCCCGTCTGGATCCAGCGGCGGGCGAGGGCCTGTCTCCAGAGGATTGGATCACCTTCACCGAGACCAACGGCCTGGGCCGAGGCTCGGTGAGCGCTTTGGCCGCCTCAGGGGATACGGTGTGGGCCGCCACGCT
>CALFPI010000029.1 GCA_937919035.1 uncultured Gemmatimonadaceae bacterium | reverse complement strand
TAAGGGGATGGAAATTCTGCACAGCGCCGGTGGTTACGTCCTGTTGCTGGTGATCGCCCGTTGGGTCGGCACCAGGAGGGGGTCCGTCCCGTGGCGGGTTGTGGGAGTCGCCACAGGGCTGCAGTTGCTGCTGACCGCCGCCCTGCTGCTCACCGGGTTGCGGACCCATGTCTTCGACGTGGTCGGCGCCCTGACATCTCTGTTGCAGGCGACATCGCAGAAGGCTGGCCAATCGCTGCTCTTCATTGGCGTCAGCAATCCTGAATTCACCTCGACCTACGGCCCGATCATCGCCCTCGAGATCGCCTCCGTCATCATTTTTATCGCGGCGCTGTCGCGGGTCCTGTATCACTACGGTATCCTTCCGTGGGTCATCAGCATGCTGAGCCGATTCATGCAGCGTATTTTCGGTATCAGCGCCGCCGAGAGTGTCGGTGTTGCCGCCAATGTGTTTCTCGGCATGACCGAGGCGCCCTTGTTGATCCGGCCCTACGTGGCAAAACTGACGCTGAGTGAATTGTTCTGTGTGATGACGGCCGGTATGGCGACCATCGCCGGCACGGTGATGGTCGTCTATGCGACGATGTTATCTGGCGCGCATCCCGACATCGCGGGACATCTGTTCACTGCATCGGTGATCAGCGCTCCGGCGGCCATCGCCGTCGCCAAGTTGATGCTGCCAGAAACCGAGCAGCCCCTCACTTTCGGAACTCGTATCGAGCTGGAAACGGAACAGACGCTCAACGGACTCGATGCGGCAGCCCGGGGGGCCTCAGAAGGGATGCACCTGTTCCTCAACATTCTGGCCATGCTGATCGCCTTCATCGGTCTGGTGGCGCTGGTCAACGCCGCCCTGGGCTGGCTTGGTCAACAATTGGGTATCGTCGACCCATGGACCCTGCAGGCGACGGTAGGTTGGTTGTTCCGCGTGCCCTGCTGGTTGATGGGTGTCACATGGTCCGAGGCAGGGATCATCGGCGAATTGATGGGTGTGAAGACGATTCTCAATGAATTCGTCGCCTATGTGGAGCTGTCGAACCGCATGCGCAGCCAGGCAAGTGGCCTCAGCAATCGGGCCTTTTTGATTGCTGTGTATGCCATGTGTGGTTTTGCCAATTTCGGCTCCGTTGCCATCATGATCGGCGGCATTGGCAGTATTGCGCCGGAGCGGCGCGGGGACCTGGCACGTCTTGGCGTGCGTTCCATCGTGGCGGGAACGCTGGCGACCATGCTGACTGGCTGCGTGGTGGGACTCTTCTCCTGGTAGGCCGACGGGCCAAACGCAAAAAAACGGTTGCCCTTCCGGGGCACGTTAACTCCCTGTTTATTGGATAGGTTGGAGAATTGCGACGCACCTGGACGAGGCCTGTAATCAGGCTTTGCGGATCATTTATCCTGTCGAAACGTCCGTTCAGTGGTTAGTTTATTGCACTTCGAAACAACATTCAGCCGATCAGATTCGAGAGTTATGGCCAAGGAACGCAAGTCCGCCTACCGCTCCCAGTTCGACGGCCACCGCCGCCTGGCCGCTGCTGTTATTCTCCAGGCAATTAAGGACATGTCTTCAGGTCCAGCCTCTCAGGACAAAGAGAGTGCTGTCGATTTCCTGCAAGGCGACATGTGGCCGTTCTCAGACGTACTCGATCTACCGTCCGATGGTCGAGCCTTGCAGGATTATCTGAAAACGATTGACCCAAAGCGGCTCGAGACGGAATCCTCGACCGCGAATTGACGCCCAATCTATGAATTGGGCCGCGTGCTGAGCACTCGTGCCAGCACGCGGCTCAGTTCGCCTATGTCATATGGCTTGGCGACGACGCCACGGAAGCCGTAGTCGACGTATGCAGCCATAACCGGGTCGTCAGAGTAGCCGCTGCTGACAATGGTGCAGGCGTCCGGGTCCATTTCCAGGATGCGCACCCCGGTCTCCCGGCCACCCATGCCCCCAGGAACGGTCAGGTCCATCAGCACAGCGTCGAAGGCACGTCCTTCGTGGCGTGCTCTGGCATATGCCGCTATCGCGTCGCTGCCATCGGCGACGCATTCTGCTTCGTAGCCAAGGCGAGACAGCAGATCGCCGGCGAGCCGACGAATCGATTCTTCGTGATCGAGTACCAGGATCCGGCCCTCCCCGTACGTCGGTGGCCTGGCATCGGCCCTATCTTGCTCAACCTGAGCCGTCGTCGCCGGCAGGTAGACATCAAAGCAGGTCCCTTTGCCCGGTTCCGAGGCCACGGTTATGTGCCCCTCGTGGTTCCTGGCAATGGCGTATGCCGTCGCCAGCCCCAGCCCACTGCCGGTATCCTTGGTGGTGAAATAGGGGTCGAACACCCGCGCTACATCCTCTTCACTGATGCCGACTCCCTGGTCCTGCACCGTTATGCGGATATAGCGACCGGGCGACAATGGCAGACCGTTGCTTGCATCGACGACAAGGTTGTCAGCCCGGACGTCCATGTGCCCCCCCTTGGGCATCGCCTGGTCGGCGTTGAGAACCAGATTCTGAATAACCTGACTGATCTGCCCTCGATCCACCTCTGCCGGCCAGAGCTGGTCATCGAGGCAGAATTCGCAGCGGACATTCGACCCACGCATGGTGAATGTGGCAGAATCTCGGATGATATCCGCGATCGACGCCGCTTTCCTGATCGGCGCTCCGCCCTTGGCAAAGGCCAGCAATTGACGCGTCAGGTCCGTCGCCCGATCGGCCGCTGACTCGACTTCGCTCAGGTTTTCGTAGAGCTCGCTTGCGGGGTCGATATCGATCTTGGCCAGGGACAGATAGCCGACGATCGTGGTAAGAATGTTGTTGAAGTCATGGGCGATCCCACCTGCCAGCACGCCAAGGGATTCTAGTTTGTCAGATTTGAGCAGCTCTTCTTCCATCCGCCGCTGGACGCCAACGTCGCGGGACACCAGGACGACACCCACGGTCTTGCCTTCATCGTCACGGATCGGAGCCGAACTGGTTGACACGGGTCGTTCGCTGCCATCGCGGGCGACCAGTACGGTGTGCGGATCGGGATTGACGGTCGCATCGGTATTAAGCACATGGTCCACCGGACTGTTACGAACCTGTCGGCTGCGCTCATCGACGATGCGGAACACTTCGGCGAAGGACCTGCCCTCCGCCTCGCCCTGAGTCCAGCCCGAAAGCGACTCCGCAACTGGATTCATCAGGACGATGCGACCCTCGGAGTCGGTCGCCACGACACTGTCACCAATGCTGCGTAGAGTTACGGCAAGACGTTCTCGTTCGGCGGCAAGCTGCTGCAGATCGTCCAGCCGGTGGAATCCTTCGGAAAGAGCTTCGGCGAGTTCTTGCAGGATGGTGATATCATCCTCGGAAAATGCCTCTGGCTCCGCAGAATTGATCGCCAGTGTCCCGTGCGAGAACGGTACATCGAGAACAGAACGAATGTTGCCGTATTCCTGCCGCATCCGCGCCGCCTCGCCAAGAGGATCGGCTGCCGTCAGATCGGAGCGATACACGACCTCTCCGGCTTGCCACATTTCCAGCACCGCTGCCGCGGCATCTGGATCCGCACTCGTCAACTCCCGCCATGTGCCTTGACGTTTGCGATCGTAGCTGCGGACCACCCTCTCTGACCCAGGCTTCACAGACTCAGGTTCCACAACGTTGATGCCGCATTGCTCGAAGGAGATACCGAGTCCCTCGAGGCCTTCCCATACGGACTCGGCAACCTTGCGCAGATCCGCTCGCGCCTGCATGCGCCATATCTGCTCGCGCACCCGAGCCAGCGCCAGTCGCCTCGCATCTCGACGCCCACGTTCATCGATCTCACGCTGCAGGGACTCGTTGGCATGGCGCAGTTCCGCCGTCCGCTCCGCCACACGAAGTTCGAGTTGGTCATGTGCCAGACGCAGGGCCTCCTGCGCACGGTGCTTATAGATCGCCACCTCGATGGTGGTCTGTAACTCACGCTCCTCAAATGGCTTGAGGAGGTATCCATAGGGTCCGGTGATCTTGGCGCGTTCCAGAGTGCGGTCGTTGGAGTAGGCCGTCAGATAGACGACAGGGACATGCTGGGCCGCCAGACGGTCGGCCGCCTCGATTCCATCCATCTGCCCTTCCAGGTTGATATCCATCAACACCAGATCGGGCGGCATGTCGTGCGCCGATGCCAGGGCTTCTTCGCCAGAAGCCACAACAACGGGCACATCGTAGCCCATGCGCTGCAGCCTTAGTTGCAGATCCAGGGCGACGATAGGCTCATCTTCGACAACGAGGATTGTTGTCCTGATGTCAGCGACTTTGGTCACAGCCATACACTCGTCTCACTTCGTTGACCATCACAGGGGCATGGCCGTGGGAGTTAGCTGTGCGGGGAGTCTGTTAGAAAGGGGTGGGAAGGTTGGCCCGTCAACCTGCTCAGGCGTATCTCAGTAGAACTACGGATACGGACGATGGACTCCCTGCGGGTCATCGAGCGCTAGACAATATCACCAGCGAAGACAGAAATCAGAAGCAAAACAGGGCACCAGGGATCTGCTTTTCAGCCTCCCAGGTGCCCTGTTTCCAGATGCCAGTTTGCGTGCGGCATGTGAATGGTGCGCCCACAGGGACTCGAACCCCGGACCCGCTGATTAAGAGTCAGCTGCTCTACCAACTGAGCTATAGGCGCACAAAACGATGGTAGATGTTATGGGTAAAACCGGCATCTGTCAACCCATCCAGAGGGCCACCGAGACAGCTCCAAGTCCCTGTTTCTGTTTGACATCTGCAAGATTTTGCCATCTCTTTCCGGCTTGACATTCTGTCGGCCGGCGCATAGAATCTTCGGTCGCTTTCTCCCGTGGCGGAACGATGTTTGACCGCGTCCCAAAAATCGACAAGATCTTCCGCCGCTACCCGCAGGCACCACTCTTCGCTCGTCTGGCAGACGACTGCCTGCGACGAGGCAGACTGCTCCGGGCCCAGGCGCTTTGTGTAGAAGGCTGCAAGCGGTTCCCCGACTATCCTACGGGGTTCTTCCTGCTCAGCCGCTGTTACGAACAGCAAAAAATGTGGGAAGAGGCGCGCGAGGCGCTGGATCGTGGCCTGCGTCTCGATCCGGACAATCCGTCGGGGTATCAGCGGCTTGCCCGTGTATACCGCAGGCTGCGCAATGACACGCTCGCGCTGAAATGCCTGGAGCAGGCGGCCGCTCTCGATCCCTTGAGCAAGTCGCTCAGGCATGAATTGGAGCAGATGTCGTTGGCGGTTCGCAGGGCCCCGTCAGGGGATGAAGAGCCTGAAGGACCCCGATCGGCTCTGCCCTCTGCCGCAGCAGACACAGTCGTCGAAGAACCTGCTCCCGCCCCAGAGCCGGCGGAGGAGGCGACGCCGCAGCCGACCAGCGCGTTGGCCCCCGCTCCAGAGGCAGAGCCGCTGGATGATTCTCCCAGGGGCAGTATCGACGACGAAGTTGAGAGCCTGACGGAGGCGACACCAGCCAACGCCGAGCAGGAGCAGGAGGAGCAGCAGGAGGAGGACGAACCCTTCGGTCGTGTGCAGCCGCAGCCCGAGTGGGTGGTAGCCCCGGCAACCGAAGACTTCGGACTCATGGAAGACGACGAGGTCGCCGCCCTTGGAGCTGGTCTGTTTGAGGACGAAACACCAACTCGACCGGCTCGGAAAGCGAAACCGGCGGTTTTGACGCCGCCCGTGGCCGTCCCCCCACAGGCCACAGCCACTGCCTCACCAGATGTGGAGACGTCAGCTGGCGCTCATCAAGGGTTGGATGAAAGCTCTCTGGCACCCGAACCACCCGCGTCGCAGCAACATCGAGTCGGAGCGGTGCCACCCATGGCGGCAGCCGCCGAGGCGGAGCGTCATGAGCCTGAGATTGACCAGCAAGAAGCTGTCGAACCTGACGCAGCCGCCGTTACCCCGGGGGTAGCGCAGTTGGCGGGAAGACGGGGCAGCGAGTTGGCGGAGGTGCTGCGAGAATTCGATGCGGGCCCGGCACGACCTGGGGAAGGCACCGAGCCGGGCAGAGGCACTCCCGTCGCAACCATTACTCTCGCCGAGATTTATGTGGGACAGGGCTACCCGGAACAGGCCCTCGAGATCTACCAACGCGTGCTGCGGGCCGATCCAGACAATGAGACGGCGAAACGCGGTGCAGCCGAACTGAGATGAGCACCATCTGAACCTGCGGAGCACAGAAAGAGACCATGGCAGATACCAGCAATTTTCGTAACGGTTTCACGATGAGACTCGACGGCGATCTATGGACCATTGTCGAGTTCCAGCACGTTAAGCCGGGCAAAGGCAGTGCTTTTGTGCGCACGAGGCTCAAGAACGTCAGCACCGGCAACGTCATCGATCGGACTTTCCGCTCGGGAGACAAAGTCGAGGATGTTCGCATCGAGAAGCGGGACATGCAGTTCCTGTATTCCGAGGAGGATAGTTTCCACCTGATGGACTCGGAAACGTTCGAACAGATCGTGGTGAAACGAGCCTTGATCGGACCCGCAGCAGACCTGCTGCAGGAGAACGAGAAGACCTTTGTCTCCATCGCCGAGGAACGGGCGATCGGCGTGGAATTGCCCAATTTTGTCGAAATCAAGGTCAAACACACGGATCCCGGAGTGAAGGGCGACACAGCAACTGGAGCGGTAAAACCGGCGACGCTTGAGACAGGTGCCGTCGTTTACGTGCCGCTCTTCGTCAATCAGGGAGACACCCTCAAGATCGACACGCGCACGTCTTCGTACGTCGAGCGTGTCTGACCCCCGTCGAACGGGAGACAAGGAGTCAATCGGTGGCAGAAGCAGAAGCAGACACAGACAGCGACTCGGCTGAGACGCGAGTCCCCGACGAATTGCGCTACAGTGAACAGCATGAGTGGATCGCAGTCGACGATGGTGTGGGCACGATTGGTATCACTGATTTTGCCCAGGGCGAACTGGGAGATATCGTTTTTGTCGAGTTGCCTCAGATCGGCGACGTCCTCGAGAGGGGCCAGTCCTTCGGCACTGTCGAGGCCGTCAAGACCGTAGAGGACCTCTACAGCCCGATCAGTGGCGAAGTCATCGAGATCAACGAAACCCTCGAAGAAAATGCCGAGCAGGTGAATGCCGACCCCTATGCCGACGGTTGGATGATCAAGGTCCGCATCGACAGTCCCGACGATCTCGATGAGTTGCTATCGGCCAAAGCCTACAAGGAGCTCATCGAGGACGCCTGAGACGGGAACAGCTGCAGCTGCCAAGGCTTCGGGCTCACTGGATTGACGATGTGACGTACAGCCCGTTTACTCTCCGGGATACGCCATGACACACACCGTCTCTCAGAGCACGCCACGGGAGCCAGTAGTGGCTCCCCGGCCGACGCCCGTCCTCGATGCGGCCGTTCTCGTTCTCAATCAGAACTACGAGCCATTGAATGTGTGCTCTGTGCGACGCGCCTTGACCCTCGTCTTCCGTGGTAAGGCGAGCAGCGTTGAACTGGGAGATGGCCGCGTGCGCTCCGTGTCGGATGTTTTTCCGGTTCCGAGCGTGGTTCGCCTTGAGCGTTACATTCGGGCGCCGCGCCGAAGAGTTGTGCTGTCCAAGAGAAATGTGTTGAAACGCGACAGCTATCAGTGCCAATATTGTGGCGCCGTAGGCCACAAGATGACCATTGACCACGTGGTGCCGAAGAAACTCGACGGACCGGAAACGTGGGAAAACCTGGTCACTGCCTGCGTGACCTGTAACGCTCGCAAGGGAGACCGACCGCCGGAACAGGCGGGCCTGCAGCTGATACGCAAGCCACGGCGGCCGAATAATGTCACCTTCATCCGTAACTTCGTCGGCGCCGCCGACCACCGCTGGAAACCATACCTCTTCCTTGACTGATCTCCCGCCTGATAACCTGCCTGGTCACCTGCCTGGTCACCTGCCTGGTCACCTGCCTGGTCACCTGCCTGGCCATTTGCCTATCGAACCGGCCAGCGAGACCGGGACCGACGCCGCCGATCCCTATGGGATTCGTCTCGGCGTCTTCGAAGGTCCCCTGGACCTGCTCCTCTATCTCATTCGCAAGAATGAGGTGGACATCTATGATATTCCCATATCGACGATCACGAATCAGTACCTGTCTTTCCTGAACACTGGCGTGCATCTGCTCGATCTCGAGCAGGCAGCTGACTTCATCCTCATGGCGGCCACCTTGATGAAGGTGAAGTCGCAGATGCTGCTGCCGCGCGACATCCAGGGCGAAGAGGGCATCGACGACGGCTTCGGCGACCCCCGCGAGGAACTGGTGCGCCGACTGCTTGAGTACCAGCAGTTCAAGGATATCGCCGAATGGCTCAGCGACCAGGGCATCGAACAGCGAGACGTTTTCCAGCGGTCCGGACACCTCGATGAGCGTGATGTTGAAGCCGGCCTGCAACCGGTGTCACTGTTTGATCTGCTGAAGGTCTACAAGCATGTCATCGATCATGTACCAACAACGGTCATACACCGAGTCATCGAAGAGGGAGCCTCGGTTGAGGAGAGTATCACCCACATCCTTGCACAACTCGACGTCCGCTCCCGTGTGCGCTTCCATGAACTGATAAACGGCTTCAACAAGATCAACGTCGTGGCCACCTTTATCGGTGTGCTGGAATTGCTCAAATCCCAGCGAATCCACGTCCAGCAGGCCCAACCGTTTGACGACATATGGATCGAGAATCGAGCCAAGGAAGATCGCACGCTGCCACC
Source organism: uncultured Gemmatimonadaceae bacterium (assembly GCA_937919035.1). Taxonomy (GTDB): domain Bacteria; phylum Latescibacterota; class UBA2968; order UBA8231; family UBA8231; genus UBA8231. The sequence continues at coordinate 51 of CALFPI010000029.1, read as the reverse complement.
TGCTGAGAACGACGAGGCACCTGCTGAGAACGACGAGGCACCTGCTGAGAA
>CALFPI010000028.1 GCA_937919035.1 uncultured Gemmatimonadaceae bacterium | reverse complement strand
GGTGCTGGTACCACTGTTGGCCGTGTGCGGCACGCAGACACCCGATCGATCCTGGAGGGAGATGTCAGCCCTGTGTCAGCGCTCCGACGTCAGCGTCAGCCGCGTCCCGGGGGCCTTGGCCCCCCACGAAGAGAACCCGGCTCCCGTGTCCCGCGCCGTGACCGACTTTTTGCTGCCCTGTCTGAAATGAGGCCCCCACGCCGCACGCGCGCCGTGATCTTCGATCTGTACGAGACCCTGATCACCGAGAACCACCCCGAATGGTTTGGTCAACCCACGCTGGCGGCACGCCTGGGGATTGATGAAGAGGTCTGCCGCCACGAATGGCGTTCCGGCTATCAGGCGCGCATGACCGGGCAGATCCCCGATTACGCCACTACCCTCGAGCGGATCTGCGAGGCAGCCGGCATCACACCCTCCCGGATCGTGATCGATCGCCTCGTGGCTGAGCGCGTTGCCGCCAAGGCCCGGGCCTTTGACAGAACGGAAACGAAGATCCTCACCATGCTGCAGGCGCTGCGCCAGCACGGCATGCCGATCGGCCTCATCACGAACTGCACGAGCGAAGAGGTCGCCGCCTGGGACGCGTCCCCCTTCCCGGGCCTCGTGGACATTGCCGTGTTTTCCTACGAGGTCGGTGTCATCAAACCGGACGCGGAGATCTACACCTTTACCTGTGACAGACTCGGTATTGCCCCGGACAACGCATACTTTGTCGGCGACGGTGGCAGTGACGAACTGCGCGGCGCCCGGACCGCAGGTCTGCACCCGGTATGGGCAACCTGGTTCATCGAGCGCTGGCCGTGGGACTGGCCCGCTGATGTGGCCGAAACCGCCGCTGCCTTCCCCCGCTGTCGGGACATCGGTGCTCTGCCGGCCCTTCTTGATACACATGGACAGACTCTCATACGAAAGGCCCCACAATGAAGCTCTTCGATCTGCACGGCAAAGTCGCCCTCGTCTGCGGCGGTGGCCGCGGCATTGGCAAGTCCATCGCCCTCGGTCTGGCCGAAGCGGGTGCGGATATCGCTGTCGTGGCGCGCACCGAAAGTGAAGTCGAGGCCACAGCCGCCGAGATCACCGCCACCGGGCGCCAGGCAATGGGGCTCACCCTCGACGTGTCGCAGGTGAAGGAGATCGGTCCAGTTGTTGCGCGTGTCACCGACGAACTCGGACCCATCGACATCCTCTACAACGTCGCCGGCATCAACATCCGACAGCTGGCGGCGGAGCTCAAGGAGGAGGAGTTCGACAAGGTCATGGATATCAACTTCAAGGGCTCCTACTTCATGTCCCAGGAGGTTGGCAAGCGTATGATCGCCCGCGGCCAGGGCGGCAAGATCGTCAACATCGCCTCCATCGTCACCGCCTTCGGCCTGCCGAAGATCACCGTCTATACCGGCAGCAAGGGCGCCCTCGGCCAGTTTACCAAGGGCCTTGCCGTGGAGTGGGCACCGCACAACATCCAGGTCAATGCCCTGGCGCCGGGTTTCATTGCGACGGATCTCAACACCCATCTGTGGACCGAGGAATTCACCAACTGGATCCTGACGCGTACGCCGGCAGGGCGCGTCGGCCGTCCCGAGGACATGGTGGGTACCGCCATCTTTCTCGCCTCCTCAGCGGCGGACTTCGTCACGGGGCAGGTGATCTACGTTGATGGTGGTGTGCACGCCGGTAGCTGGTGGCCCCTGTAAGACCAGCCCCATAGAGACGCGACTCGTGCCCTCTTTGCCTTGGGGCCCGGATCTTTGCTTCGTACATGACACGGCAGATGCAGAACGGACCCACCACGAGAAAGCGCCAGCAATGAAGATCACCATCAAGGATGTCGAGCGGATCACCGTGCATGTCCCCTTCACTCCGCGCTGCAAGATCTGGTGTGCGCGTGAGCAGTACCAGTGGGATATCAGTGAAGTCCTGCGCGTCACGACGGATGTGCCCGACCTTGTCGGGTATGGCGAAACAATGCCGCACTACACCTGGGGCCAGGTGACGGATGAGGCGATCGCCCGCGTCAAAGGCGCCAATGCCCTCGACTTTCTCGGCGACGACACCCTCGGCGCCGGCCTGCAGATGGCGATCTACGATCTCGTCGGCAAAGCCTTCGAGGTGCCCGCATATCGCCTCTTCAACCTGCCCCGCGTGCGCCAGTGGTGTCCGATTTCGTGGTGGAACGTTGACATGTCCCCCGAGGATTTCGCCGCCGAAGCCACCGAGGCTGTTGCCAGGGGCTACACGTCACACAAGATCAAGGGTCGGCCCTGGTGGGATATCTATGCGCAGGTCGAGGCCGTTCGGGATGCGACACCCGACTACTATCATCTCGACATCGACTGGAACCAGATGCTCGTCAACGCCAGCAGCGCCACCCCCGTGCTGCAGCGACTCGACGAATATCCCATCGTCGATATCTACGAGTCCCCCATTCCACAGAGTGATGTCGAGGGCAATCGCCTGTTGCGCAGCCGCATCTCACGGCCCATTGCCCAGCACTTCGGCAACCCGCCCTTCCCCACCGTGGTACGCGATGAGGTCTGTGACGGCTTCGTCATCGGCGGTGGCATCGGCAGCGTCCTGCGGCAGGGGGTGCAGGCTGCCGCCTTCGACAAACCCTTCTTCCTGCAGATCGTTGGCACCGGTATCACAACCGCGCTGTCGCTGCAGTTGGGTGCCGTCCTCAGTCACGCACAGTGGCCGGCGGTAAACTGCATGAACATCTATCAGGAAGACCTGCTGGCGACACCGCTGACCATCAAGGGGGGCTATGCCCGGACTCCGGATGCGCCTGGTCTTGGGATCGACGTCGACGAGGACGCCCTGCAGCGCCTGCGCATGGAGCCACCTTTCAAGCACCCGCCCCTGCGCCTGCTGCTGGCTCTGGTCTGGCCGGACAACCGCAGGCGTTACTATGCCAACATCCAACAATGCTGGACGGATGCTCTCAATGGCAACATGCCGATCCATGAGAGGGGTGCCCGTCTCGAGTACGTCGATAACGACGGCTCGAAGGACTGGGACGAGTTGCAGACGCGTGCCGCCAGCGAAGGACCGGTATTTTCCGACGTGTAGCGTGGCGGCGCGGCCATCTACCCCTGCGCCGCGCCGCTAACCGCCACCCGCCCTGCTACCTGTAGGTCCGGGTCTTCTTCCAGGCGTCCACATCAGTGATCGATGTCTGCGTCAGCGTCGGCTTCATTTCATGCTGCTTGGCGAAGCCCAGGACCGTACGCGAGCGGCTGG
>CALFPI010000027.1 GCA_937919035.1 uncultured Gemmatimonadaceae bacterium | reverse complement strand
GCTCCCATCGTCTAACGGTTAGGACACCAGATTTTCATTCTGGCGACCGGGGTTCAACTCCCCGTGGGAGTACCATTTTGCCGCCCTGGATTTTATATGGGGTTGGATACAGGAAAGGCCCCTCGGTGAGGGGCCTTTCTTCGTTCTGCAGTCCTGCCCTGCCAACCTGCGTCCACTAACGCAGAAGCAGCAACTTCCGCTGCACATCCCCACCCGCGCTGCGCAATCGATAGACATACGTACCGCTTGCCACGGCGCGACCCGCATCGTCCCGTCCATCCCAGGATGCCACGTGTTCTCCGGGCGCTCGCTCTCCACGCCACAAATCCCGGATGCGCTGTCCCATGAGATCATAGACACTCAACGTCACAGAGCCCGCGATGGTGGTGCGAAACCTTATCAGTGTCTCGCTGTTGAACGGGTTCGGTGCGTTCTGTGACAGCGTGGGCCCTTCGATGAGACCAAGGCGGGTCGCCACCGCCAGCGCCTTCGATCGTCCCGTGCCCATATCATCAAAGAGGACAAACATGTCCCCCATATCAACCGTGCCGTCACGGTTGAGGTCGAACCCCGGGTCGTCACTCGGCGTGTTGTCGATGAGCAGGAAAAAATCTGACAGATCCACGCGTCCATCACGATTGAGATCCGCTACGCGACGACCTACCTCGTAGACCAGTGAAGGCAGTGACACCGGCGCCAGATCCACCTGGTTCAGCCGCGCCGAGTGCACTCGGATCCCTGTCTGCAGGCCGCGTTGGCCGCGCTCGTTGAAGAGAATGCGCAGGAGTTTGGCATCCCCCTCCAGACCATCCGTGCCGGCGAAGGCGATGCGGATGACACCGGGTTGCTGCAGATTGGTCGCCAGCAGGAAATCATTGTTCAACTGCAGCCGCTCGATGTCGGTGGCTTGCAGAGCACGGGCGTCATAGCGCAGTTCTATCGTGCCGCCACGCACGGCGTCCAGGTCACGGGCCTCGAGCAGCACTTCCGTGGTATTGTCCGCCACTGATGGCAAGCGTCGCAAGGACAGCGCCTGTGCTGTGCTGACGAGTCGCTTGCCCGTGCCCCCAGCGCTTGCCCAACTGCCATCGACATCACCCATCAGATAGGCCGTGAAGTTGCGAAACTCGTCCCGAATAAGTGGGAGAAACTACAGCGTACCTGGCTCGAACTGCCAGAAGGCACCCGCAGGGAAACTGCTTTCCAGGCCCACAAGGAAGCGCAGAATGAGTCCGGCATCGGTCGTACCAATCGTCCCGTTTCCGGAGACATCGGCCGCCAGTTGCTGGCCCCGAGACAATGTCAGCGAACCGATCAGGTGGCGCAGGATATCGGCGGCGTCCAGCGCATCGATCGCGGCGAGCGAGCCATTCGCACGCGACAGAGAGACCGTGTAGTCGCCCACTCGGGTGGGCCCCATCTGATAGCGGCCATCTGGGTCGGTCGTGGCTGTGATGGCCGTCTCGCCCGTGCCGCTCAAAACCACGTTGGGAACCGCCTGCAGATCAGCAAAGTAGAGCACCCAGCCCAGAATGCTGGCTTCCCGAATTACAGTGAGCGATCCATCTGTCGAAACTGCGGTGCTCGCGCCTTCGTTGACCACCGCCGAGACGATGTCTAGACCCGTCACGGCACCGGGTGCACCGATGACTCGAACGTGCAGTCGCAGAATCTCTTCGGGAAAAAACGTGCTGATGGGCGCCGCCGCCGCCATGGCGATCGTCAATCGACCATTGTCGACAGAGCTTCGCAGCGTGAAATCATCGGTCCGATCCGCCGTTGAGACATCGAGGACCTGAATAACGGAGGGATTGAACAGTACCGTCATGACCAACCCCGACATGCCATCGACGAAGGTGCCGCTCAGCGGAATCGTACGCTCTTCACCGGGACGTGTGGTGATATGCGTAAAGCTCAGTGTATTGGACTGAGCCTGGACTTCGGAGCCTAGCAGACACAGCAGTCCGCACAGCGCCACATTTCGGAAGCGCACGGGTGGTCCTTCTTGCAGAAAGAGGGGTGCGGGGACGCCGTGGGGACACAGGCGGGATACAATGGATACTTAAAAAGCGTAATTTTCGCAAGAAACAGACAACAAAGGGCCGGCCCCACTGGGGAGCCGGCCCTGATCTACCAGAAGTGCGTGAGCACAGCCTCAAGCGCTGATCTTGACCTCGATCTGCTTGGGTTTGGCTTCCTCCGCCTTGGGTACGGTGACGGCAAGTACGCCATCCCGATAGGTTGCGGCGATGCCATCGACATTCACCGCGCCAGGCAGATCAAAAGAGCGAGCAAAGGTTCCGGAGAGACGCTCCACACGATGCACGGAGCCATTGTTCTCTTCCGTCGTTTGCCGGCGCTCTCCGCGAAGGGTGAGCCTGCCTTCTGTGACGGTGACTGTCAGATCCTCTCGGTTGACACCCGGCAGATCCGCCGTAATGAGGTACTCATTCTGATTTTCGGAGATATCGACGGACGGTCGCCACGCGGTCGGCCCTGGGGCCTCACTTGCAGGCTCGTTGCTGCGGAAAGGATCGAACATCCGGTTCATTTCGGTGCGGAGATCAAAGAGCTGTGTGGGCTGCCAGCGAACGAGTGCCATGGGGTCCTCCATGTAAGGAGTTGGTGATGGTCGGTGTGTTCGCAGTCTACAGTGCAAAGACCGTACCAGTCGCTTTTCCCCGTGGAAATATCCCCGTGCGCCAATGTTGTCTG
>CALFPI010000026.1 GCA_937919035.1 uncultured Gemmatimonadaceae bacterium | reverse complement strand
CAGATCATCGACACCGACAGTGCCGCGCAGATGCTGACCCTCGTCGCCAATGAGAAATACGCCGGCCCGATCAAAGCCGAGTTGCTCGGTGACGATCGTCACGATTCGCCGCGAGACGGCCCTTTCGTCCTCGCCGGAGAGGTCGAGACTGCCATCGTGCAGCGCAATCAGGCCCTTGTCCAGTTTGCCCAACTGGGATCGCGCCTCCTCCAGCGCGCGCAGATCGTGGGCGCGCCGAGCCAGCATCGCCAGTTGTGTGGCGCACCAACGAAGTTCCGGCTCGGCAAGAGCGCCCGGTACTGGCGCAGCCAGCTGGACAACATCCGCACCGACGGTCGTGATCACATGGGGTGCCTCGGCTCGGTGCGCCGCAGAGGGTAACGTGGCGCGGTCCCACGTTACCGGTGGGGGCAGGAGCACGCAGTGATCGTACGAACCCGCCTCGTTCTGCAGATAGACACTTGCATGGGTGAGTTCAACGCCGGTTCGGCGCAGCGCGTCGATGCATTCGGCGGCCCGCTTCGGTAGTTCGGCGCTGCTGCGCAGGCCCTGAATCAGGCCGGCAATCTCGTCGCTCGCCGGCCCTGTCATGTGAGGCCCAGCCACTGGATCTTGTAGCGCAACCTCGAGTATGGCATGCCAAGGATGCTGGCTGCCTCACGGCGCTTCCAGCGGACCTCTGCCAGCGCCTGCGTACTAGGCGCCGTCTTCATCTCTCCATGTCCGGTCATATGACGACGGCCCGTTCCGGGCGACTCTCGTGCAGCACTGCCAGCAGGGCCAACCGGGTTCGGTGAGGTCGTCGGCGAGCGTAGCGAGAATGATCCGCTCGTCGTCGACGAACAGGATGTTGAGGCAGGACTTGCTTCCAGCCATTTGGCGGCAGGTCACCCGGTTGGCGTTGGGGAGGGCACGCTGGTCGCGGCAAGGGATTATGCATACGTATGCGGACGTGTGACCAATGCCGGCCCACGGGGTCTGCTGTCCACGGTTGGGAAAGTACGCGGTGGCGGGGCAAACTCCGAGGGAATCTGTCACGGAGGCCGATGTGGATGTGTCACCAGGCACGGACGGGGCGACGGCGACATCGCTGCGACGGCCACCTGCGCGGGTCGAAGGTGAGTTAGGTGGACACCGCGGCTCAAGCATAAACAGACAAGGGATCAGGCTGAATGGCCTGACCCCTTGTTTTTACGTGGTACCGGAGGTGGGACTCGAACCCACACGCCCTTGCGGACACTGGATTTTGAATCCAGCGCGTCTACCATTCCGCCACTCCGGCTTTGTTTTGCTGCGTCGCGCTACCAGGTCATCTGTAGTCTCGCAAAGCGAGACGGCCCGGCGACGCGCGACCACCGGCATCTATGTACTACCGACAGGCGTCGCTTTACCAGCGCCACTCCTCTTCCCGCTCCGCTTTGCAGGGCCCGAGAAGCTCGGCGTAGACCATGGCATTGCGCGCCGATTCGGGCGTAAGACGATAACCATCCGGCGCCCTTTTTGGCAATGGCCGGCTCTGGCGCTGGTGTTGCCGCAACAAATCGGAAACACTTCGGGGAGACTGCAACGCCCGGGCCTGTCGCTGGCGAGCCTGTGCCTCCGCCCGCTGGCCGACGGCTTTCAACTCGGCGCTGTGTGCCAGCGCCTCGAGCTGGCGCACCTGTGCCTGGGCGGCAACTGTGGCCACCGGCGCAGGCGCTTCTGCTGGCTCGAAGGGATCGGCTGCAGGAAAGGGCCAGTCGCCCCATCGTGCGTCTTCCTCCTCTTCGTCGACCGGCGTCTGTGGTGCAGACGTGGGACTCTTGGCCTGCCGTTGTTGCGCCTCCTCCAGCTGCAGGCGACGCTTGCGGCGCTCCAGCAGCGCCGAGACGACACTGAACACGAGAAAGAGAACGAGGAGAAGTTGTTCCATGCCTACTTGCCGCTCGTGTCACCATCGGGGCCTGTGTCACCGGCATCCGCAATCGACGTGCGCATGTCGGTATCTGATTGAATGTTGCGCATGCGGTAGTAATCCATGACACCGAGGTGGCCGGAGCGAAACGCATCGGCGATGGCGCGGGGGATATCGGCTTCGGCTTCCTTGACACGCGCCGTCATCTCCTCCGTCAACGCCCGCATCTCCTGTTCGCTGGCCTGGGCCATGGCACGCCGTTCCTCGGCTTTGGCCCGGGCCACCTGCAAGTCGGCCTCGGCCTGATCGATCTGCAGCTTGGCACCGATGTTCTCGCCCACGTCGACGTCGGCGATGTCAACGGAGAGGATCTCGAAAGCGGTGCCCGAGTCGAGGCCCTTGCCCAGCACGGTCTTGGAGATGGAGTCGGGGTTTTCCAGCACTTTCTTGTGCGTTTCGGCGGAACCGATGGTGGTCACGACGCCTTCGCCGATGCGGGCGATGATCGTTTCCTCACCGGCACCACCGACGAGGCGGTCAATGTTGGCCCGCACGGTGACCCGCGCCGTGGCTTTGACCTGGATCCCGTCCTTGGCGACGGCCGCGATCAGTGGCGTATTGATGACCTTCGGATTCACCGACATCTTCACCGCTTCCAGCACATCCCGGCCCGCCAGATCGATGGCCGAGGCGCGCTCGAAGGTCAGGGGGATGTTGGCCTTGTCCGCCGAGATCAGCGCCAGGATGACAGCCTCGACATTGCCCCCCGCCAGGTAATGGGCCTCCAGGCGATCGATGCGCACGTCGATGCCGGCCTTGTCGGCACTGATCTTGGGCCGGATGATGGCGCTCGGCGGTACCTTGCGCAGGCGCATGCCGACGAGATCACGGAAAATGGAGACCTTGACGCCTGAGAAGTACGCCGTGACCCATAGGCCGATGGGTACGAAGTAGGTGAACAGGCTCAGAAAGATGATGATGCCAAACAGGATGGCTACGTAGAATATGGCTTCCATTGGTACGGTCTCCTTGCGGCGCGCTTAGAGGACGCGCTCGTGTACTACGATCCGATTGCCGTGTACTTCCAGAACTTCGATGGCCGCGTTGGCGGCGATGAAACCACCGTCTGTGACGACATCGACAATGCGCTCGTCGATGCGGGCCCGACCGCTGGGACGCAGCGTCGTCAGAGCCGTGCCGTAGGCGCCGAGCAGGCCCGACAGATCGCTGGCGGACGAATCGAATCCGGACGCACGGTCGGTTCTGCCCTCATGTACCAAGCGTTGCCAGGCACCCTTGCGCACCAGCAGCCACACCAGCGCCACGGTGCCACCGATGCCGATCAAACCAATCAACAGCGCCGGCACCGAACCCAGTCGTCGGTAGGCGAACAGAATGCCGACGCAGACGGTGCCAAAGCCGAGGACCCCGAAAATATTCATCCCCGGAATCACGAAGATCTCGAGTAGGATCAGCATAAATCCCAGGACCAGCAGTCCGATGCTGTAGATCCAGGGCAATGCTTCGGCGCTGAAGAGGGTTTCCATCAGCGCCCCTAGATGGCCCGCACGACGACACGACTGCCGTGGGCGGCAATAATCTGCAGCGCCGTCTGCTCGTCGATGAATTCACCTTCGGCAATGACGTCGAGGCGTTTGCCCGCAAACAGACCCACACCCACAGGGCGCAGTTCAGTGACAGCAAACCCCTGTTGTCCGACAAGCATATCGTCCTGATCGATGGAGGCTGACACGTAGCCCTCGGCTGCTGAGGTCGTGCCGGAGAGGACGAGATTGCGGAAGGCCGCCACCTTTGGCAGGGAGCGCAGCAGGATGACGGACGCGACGATGCCAATGATCATGGACAGAGCGAACTGGGCAATGACGGCGCTGAGTTGATCGAGGGACCAGAAATGGAATTCCGGCAGTCGCGTCAACAGCAGACTCGTCAGTATGCAGCCAAAGCCGGCGATGCCGGCGAAACCGAATCCGGGAATGAAGGCGATCTCGACAAACAGCAGACCGACGCCGATGCCGAAGAGCAACAATTCCTGCCATTCGGCCAGATGCACAATCAGGTGACTGCCGAAAAACAGCGCCAGTGCCATCAACGCCAGGGAACCTCCAAGACCCCACCCCGGGGTGCGCACTTCGGCGATCAGCCCAAAAATGGCGACGGACATGAGGATCGAGGTGACGACGGGATTGGTCAGCAGGCGCACCGCCCGTTCCCCCCAGTTGATCTCAACTTCCACGACCTCGGCATCGGCCAGATCGTAGATGGCCAGCAATTCGGTCAGCGACTGCGCCATTTCATCGGCCATGCCGTATTGCAGCGCCTGGTCCGACGTCAGGGTGGCGGGGCGACCGGCGGCGTCGCTGAGTTCAGGAATCACGATGCCCTCGTCGACCATCGCTTCGGCGATTTCGGGATCACGCCCGGTGCGCTCTGCCGTGCCCCGCATTTCGGCGCGCATGACGGAGACGTACTTGTCGCTGGCCTTGTCGCCCCCGCCGGTGACAGGTGTGCTGGCACCGATGGTGCCGCCCTTGACCATGACGATCCGGTCGCAAGCCAGTGAAATCAGGGCCCCTGCAGAAATCGCCCGCTTGTTGATAAAGGCGATGGTCAGCAGATCGGCATCGACAATGGCATCGCGGATGATGGTGGCGGCATCGACGCGACCGCCGAAGGTGTCGATGTCGAAAATCATGGCGTCCGCCCCGGCAGCGTCGGCGTCCTGCACAACACGTTCCACGTAGGCTGCCAGCCCGGGATCAATCATGCCGCCTTCGGTATTGACCGTGTGCAGCTTCAACAGATGCACCAGGGGCCGCTGCGAATCCTTGTCGACAACCTGTTCAGGTGCTGCCGGAATCTGTGTGTTGCCCATGGCGGGCCACAACACCGACGCCAGCACCAGACCCACCAGCGCCAGGCGCAGTTGCAGAGGGTATCCTCTTTTTGTCACGTTCAGCATATCAGGGTTAGATGGTACCCTTCTGTGGGGCCTTGTCAATCAACATTGCCCCGGTCTACCTTCCGCCTGCGCTGCGTGTACCGATCCCATCTTTCCGTGAAAGGGCTGCCATGGCTCAGGATACCCCACCCCTCGACCTGCTGCTCAAGGGCGGACATGTCGTCGACCCGGCCAACGATCTGGATGCGGTGGCCGACGTCGGCGTGCGGCATGGAAAAATCGCTCGTGTTGAGGCCGACATAGCGCCGTCCGACGCGACCCACGTTGTGGATGTGAGCGGGCTCCATGTCACGCCCGGGCTGCTCGACATCCATGTCCACAGCTATGATCTGCGCTGGGCCGCCATCGATCTGAAGACGGGTGCGAGGCAGCCAGCCAATCTGTTCGTCTCCGGCAGTCTGCGCGCCGATGCCCATTTTCTCAAGGAGGGCATCACCACCTGCGTCGACACGGGCACGGCCGGCGCCGATGAACTCGAACATTTTCGCCGGGCCTGCATCGAGACGTCAAAGGTGCGCCAGTTCGCCTTCGTCAACATTGCCCATCCGGGCATGGGAGCACCGGAGCAGACCGTGGCGAATCTTGACCCGAAACGCGCCGCCGCCGCTGCTCGGGAGCACGCCGATATCTGCGTCGGCATCAAAACGGCGCACTACTGGACGGTGGATCCCTTTGACGCCGAGCATCCCCCCTGGGCGTCGGTGGACAACACCGTCGCAGCCGGCGACCTGGCGGATATGCCCGTGATGATCGACTTCTGGCCGCGGCCGCCGGAGCGTCCGTACGACGATCTCATCCTGCAACACCTGCGCCCGGGTGATATCCACACACACGTATTCGCCCGACAGTTTCCGATTGTGGATCCGGACAACAACAACAAGGTCTTTGACCACATGTGGAAGGCGCGGGAGCGCGGCATCCACTTCGACGTCGGCCATGGGGCGGCCAGCTTCTGGTTTCGCAATGCGGTACCCGCCATCGAGCAGGGCTTTCCACCGGATTCCATCAGCACCGATCTGCACATGGGTAACATTCACGGCCACGTGCACAGCATGCTCGACACGATGTCCAAGTGTCTGGCCATGGGCATGCCCTTCCAGGAAGTCATCTACCGCTCGACAGTGACGCCGGCGCGGGCCATCCGTCACGAGGAACTTGGTACTTTGAACATCGGTGCCGACGCAGACATCGCCGTGCTGCAGCGCCACAAGGGAGACTTCGGCTTCCGCGACTGCGGCTGGGGTCGCATCAGCGGCACCGAGCGACTCGAGTGCGAACTGACGGTGCGCGCCGGTGAAGTGCTGTGGGACCGTCAGGGACTTACCTGCCCCGCCTGGGAAGATGCGGGTGAGCAATACTTCGCCCTGCCTGGCACGCAGGCAGGTGCGGTGCCTCGACTGTGGCGCAGTTGACCCCGCTGCTGCTGCAATTGGTGCTGTTTGTCGTGCTCGCAGTTGTGCACGGCATCGGCACACCGCTGGGCGTTGATGGCGCCGTCGTCCTGACGCGCTCGGAGATTCCCCTCGGTGATGTCCTGCTGGCTCCATACAGCCCGGCGTACCTGTTCCTGCTGCATCTGTGGGCCGGAGTCAGCACGGCGGCGCCATGGCTGCGCGGGCTCAGTCTGGGTCTGGCCATCGGGGGTCTGCTGCTGGCACCGCGCGTGTTGCGCGGTCTTGGCGGCACCCATGCCAGTGGCGGCGCCATGTGGATCCTGGCACTGTCGCCGTTTTTCGTCGCGCAGATGATTGCCGTCTCGCCGTCGGCGCTGGCCTTTGTTGTCGTCATGGTCGAGCTGCTCTGTTTCCTCGAGTATCTGCGCGCCGGAGAAGTGCGTTGGCTCGTCGGCTGGCTGGCTGCCGCGTTGGTGTCGCTGCTCGTGCACGGCGGCCTGTACTACCTGGTGCTGAGTCTGTGCCTGGGCATGGTCTTCTACCGGGAGCGGTATGACGGACGGCAGCGATGGTGGTGGCTGGCACAGGTGCCGCCCCTGGGGTTGTTCCTGGTGTTGTTCGGGGCCCAGTTCGAGCGCTTTGTCATGCACCGCGTGGCGCAGATCAGCAGCCCCTCCGTCGCCGTCGATCAGTGGGCCAGCCTCGGCAGTGATCTGCCTGGACTGTGGGCCCCGGTCGCGGCCGGCCTGCTTGCGGTGCTCGTGGCGACGGGGCTGGGTGTCTGCCGGGACAGTCGGCGCGACCCTCGACATGGCCTGCTGGTGCTGGGAGCACTGGTGCCGACGGTGGTCTGGCTGGTGTGGTTGCCGCACGATTTCTACGCTGTGGCGGCCCTGCCTTTTCTGGCTGTTCTGGCCAGCGTGGGCATACGACTCTACCCACGCTGGGGCCGGCAGCTGGCCTGGGCGACACTGGCTTTCGTCTACGGGTCCGCACACTGGTTCGCCGGTTGAAAATGCGCCCCTGATCGAGGGCGCGGTCGAGGGCGCGGTCGAGGGCGCGGTCGAGGGCCCGACGGACGGGGGATGTTTTTTTCTTGGCCACCCCCGTCACCACTATTTTTTCTTCCGCACACGGCTATATTTGTCGCAGCACAATTGGACCGGATGACCTTGGCCGCCTGAGCCGAGATCCCCGGTCCGTTCTGCGTTCTGCTCGATTTTTTGCGCCAACAAATCGTAACTCTGGAGACCCCGGAATGGTCGGCTCTCGATGCACCCGCAGTGAACTTCGCGCCCGCAACCTTCATGGCCTTGTCTACGGAGGACTTTAGTTACCAATGGAAACAGACCTCGACCCTGACCCCCGCCCCCGGCTGCTGTTCGTCCACAGTGGCTCGCCCAAGAAACGCCTCACCTTCGAGGCGGCCGACGCCCTCGGCGTCGATGCGTACCTACTGACTCCAGAGCCCAACTGGGCTGCCCCCTTCGTTCGTGAGCTGATCCCGACGGCCGGGATGACTCTGCCTCGGGTACTGCAGACCGCCGCGGAGCTGCATCGCCGCGTCAACCTGGACGGCGTTGTCACCTTCTGGGAAGAAGATGTCCCCACGGCTGCACGTATCGCCCGTCACCTCGGCCTGCGCGGCACCAATCCTGCCTGTGCACTGGCGGCGCGCAGCAAATTGCGCATGCGCACAGCGTTTCGTCGCGCCGGCGTGCCCGTTCCGGATTTCGCGCCGGTTGACTGCGAAGGATCGCTGCTGACAGCCATCGATCGCATCGGCCTGCCAGCGGTACTCAAACCCGAGTGGGGCTCAGACAGCGAATGGGTGACCCTCGTGACGACTCCGGCGCAGGCGCTGACCGCCTTCCGCGACAGCCGTCGGCGGGTCCGCAGCCAGGACTGCATCTGGGGCTACCCTCAGGGCAGGTTCGTCCTCGAAGGATTCCTCTCGGGTCCGGAGGTCAGCATCGAAGGGGTGGTGCAGAACGGCCACGTGACCCTGTACGCTATCATCGACAAACACGATATGGCCGAGTCCTCCTTCATTGAACGGGGTGAAACGACACCCTCGCGCCACGCCGACGTCGTGCAGGCACAGATCCGGCAGATGGTTGTCGCCGGCGTCGGCGCCCTCGGTCTCAATGATTGCGGCATCCACGCCGAGGTGAAACTCACCCCCGAGGGTCCCCGCATCGTCGAGATCGGTGCCCGGATGGGCGGAGACTGCATCCAGGCTCTGGTGCGCCGCGTCTACGGCATCGACCTGGCGCAGGAAAATCTGCGCGCCGCCCTCGGCTGGCCCGTGTCTCCGACGACGGCTCCGGTGGGATGCGCCATTTCCCGTACCCTGGTGCCGGAGCAGGCCGGCCTCGTCCATATGGACGAGCGGCGCGCCCGACCGCGGCGCTCGGCAAATCTGATCGAGGTCGTGTTCACCAAACACGCCGGTGATGTGGTGCGGATTCCCCCCGTGGGGTATGACAACCTCGCCTGGGTCAGCGTCTGGGGGAAGGACTACACCACGGCGCGCCGCAGCCTCGAAAACCGCTCGCTGCGGGTCGCGGCTGCCATGCACATCGTTCCTGAAATCATGCCACATTCGGCACGGTCCGTTGCCGCCGGTGGCTGAGGTGCAACGGCATGTCCTCGTCATCCACTCCGCCGGCGATCTTGCCTACCTGGAGCGACTGCGGCCGTCGGGGTTCCGCTTTACCCTGATCAAAAAGTGCCCCACCGACGAGGATCGACGACGGTTCGATGCCGTCATCGACTTCGATTATCAGCAGGGTACCCAGGAAACCCTTTCGCTGATCGATTCGGTGCACAACGATCGTTGTCTCGACGGTGTGGTAACCTTCTCGGAAAGCGGGGTGATCATGGCCGCCATCGCCGCCGCCCACCTGGGACGGCCCGGCAACCCGACAAGTGCGGCGGTTCGTGCACGCAACAAATTCCTCATGCGTCAGGCACTGCTCGATGCTGGGATGGATTGTCCCGCCTTCGTGCTGGTGCGTGATGCGCAGGAAGCGTTGGCGCAGGTCTCCAGCAGAGACCAGCCAATGGTTCTCAAGCCGATTTCCGGGTCCTCCAGCTATGGTGTCACCCGCCTTCAGCCTGGCGATTCGGCAGCCGACATCGACGCCCACATGCGGGATGTGCGGCGTTATATCACCGAGTATGGCGCCAACAATCCACAGTACCCGTTTGAGTTCTGGTTGCCGGACGCCGGCCACGGTGTCGCTGCCGAGGACGTCTATGACCCGCAGGAGGTCTTTCTTCTGGAGGGGTTTCTCGGTGGCCGGCAGGTCTCGGTGGATGGCTTTGTTTGTGCCGGGCGTGTCGTCACCTGCGGCGTCATCGACATTGAGCGGATCAAGGACTCGGCCTATTTCCTCGAATACGAGGAATGGATGCCTGCGCGTCGACCCGCCGCCGAAACACAGGCGATCGAAGACACGGTGTGTCGGGCGGTGCAGGCCATCGGCCTGCGCAACGGTCCGTTCCATTGCGAGTTGAAGGTCACCGACGATGCCATCCACATCATCGAGGTGGCAGCCCGACGCGGTGCCGACAACATCGGCGACTTCCTGCAGCAGGTGTACGGCATCGACATCTACGAGGAGGCCGTTCGTATTGCCTGTGGGGAGGACCGCCATCGTGCCCATCCTGTCCCCCGACAACACATGAAGATGCGCTACTTCCTGCCGCAGTCAGCGGGGCGCCTTGTCGCCATCCACGGCCTCGACGCGGTCCGTCGCGATCCGCGTGTCAGTGAACTCATCGTCGACTTCCAGCCGGGGGATGAGATTCTTGTACCCCCCGCCGGCTTCGAATTTCTCGGCTACGTCAGCGTCTCCGGCGCCACACCGGAGGCTGCGGATGCGGCACTGGACGAGGTTTACGACAAGGTGAGTTTTGCCATCGCCGGCGAGGCGCAACCACCGCTTGCCGGCGTGCCGGGCGCACCTGTCGAGGGCAAACTCCTTGTCGTGCAGCCCAGTGCCGACTATGCCTTCCGGGTCCGTTGTCACGTGCCGGGGGCAGTGTTTCTGGTGACCCCCGATCGTGCCGCCGAGATGGCCGATTACCCGATCATTGTTGCCGATCTTGATGATCTGGAAGCAACCAGAACTGCCGTGCACACGTGGTCGGTCACCGGCGGCGACGTCGATGGCATCACTTGTTTTGTTTGTGAACGCCTCGAATTGACAGCCCACCTGGCGGCCGAACTGCAAGTGCCGTTTCATCCCCTCGAGGCCGTGCACCGCTCTCGCCACAAGGAGCTGGCCACAGCGACCTGGCAGGCTGCGGGTGTGCCGGTGCCGGCAAGCCAGTCCGTTGGCGGCCTGCCCGACATCCTCGACTTCGCGCAACATGTGGCGCCTCCCTGGATCCTGAAGCCGACGGATCGCAGCGGCAGTGCGTGGGTGTTGCGCGTGGACCGACAGCAGGACCTGTTGCCGGCCCACCTGCGTATTGGCGACGGCCTGACAGGAGACGACCTGACAGGAAAGGACCGTCGTCAACGGTCCGGTGAACCCCGCTACCTGGCTCAGGAGCTGGTGCAGGGCCGCGAGCTCAGTGCCGATCTGTATCTCCATGATGGTCAGCTGGTTGATGTGCTGCGCTGCACGGAAAAGTGGCTCGTCGACATGCCGGGCCTGGCCGGGCTGGTGGGGGCCTACTACCCGGCACAGATCGATCCGGCGCAGATGGCGGTTCTGCGCAGCACTTTCGCCCGGGCCGCCGTTGCCCTCGGCGTGAGCGACGGGATCGTCATGGTCGATGGGATCCTGCGCGATGGTGTGATGTACGTGTTGGAAATGGGCCTGCGCCCTGGGGGCGACTGCCTGCCCGAGTTGTGTCGTCTCAGCAGTGGCTACGATCCGATTCGGTCCGCCTGTCAGGCCGCCCTCGGACAGCGTCCCGATGGGGGTCACCAGGACGACCCGAACGTCGCTGCCGTACATCTCATGGCAAACTGCGAGGGCACGATAGCCAGTCTCAGCCTGGATCGTGTGCGCACCCATCCGGCCGTAGTCAACGTCGACTCGTACCGTGGATGTGGTGACAGATTGCGGGTCTGGGCCGGCAGCTACGATGACCGTATTGTTGCTGCCTGCCTGGTGCGCTTCAAGGAGGTGACGGAATTGGCGGCCCTGACACAGCAGTTGCTGGAGCTTGTGGATCTCGAGGTGCTGCCGGAGGGTGCGCCGACAACACCCCCGGTTCTGGAGGCGGCGTGAACGACGCTGCCACAACTGCGGCTGTGACCCGCATGCAGCAACTGCTGCTCGACGGCCCTCAGGGGCTGCATGAGGGCGAACTGCTGGCGCTCGTTGAGGACGTTTTCACTCGCCGCCGGTCGTCACTGCTGGAGGCAGCGCAGCGATTCGGCACACCGCTTTACGTTGTGCATACCGACCTGCTGCAGCAACAGGCGAACCGCTTCACCGCCGCCTTTTCCCGTCCCGGGCTGACGAGTCGTGTGCATTACGCCTTCAAGGCGAATCCGAGCGCCGTTGTCGTCGACACTCTGCGTCAGGCAGGCATCGCCGCCGATGTCTCCAGTGGCCTCGAGCTGGAACTGGCCCTGCGTTCGGGTTTCCAACGCATCGTTTTCTCGGGACCAGCCAAGACCGACGTCGATCTGGAAAACGCCGTGTTGGCTGCCGATCGCGTCACCGTTCATCTGGATTCCTTCGCCGAGCTGGAGCGTCTGCAGGTCATCGCCGGCCGCCTGTCCCGGCCCATCCGCGCCGGCGTACGTCTCAGTCTGGCCGCCCATGGTGCCTGGACAAAATTCGGTCTGCCGCCGGCGGCGTTGCCCGAGTTCGTGCAGCGCGCCAGCACCTGCCATCAGGTGGATCTGCAGGGCGTGCAGTTCCATCTCAGCTGGCAGCGCGACGGAGACGGCTATGCGCGAACCCTGGCCGACCTCGGGCCGCTGCTGCGTTTGCACGCCCCGGCAGGCGGCTGGCGCTTCGTCGATGTGGGGGGTGGCTTCTATCCCGAAGATGACGAGGCTGTCTATCCCTGGAGGACGCCGCAGGGCCGCTTGCAGGTGCTGCTGGGCCTGGCCGCCGAGGGCCCGGCCGCCGACTGGGACGGGCGCTACCTGCTGCATACGGTGCAACCCATTGAGACCATTGCGGCAACGGTCATCGAGGCTTTTTGCCAGCATATCGATGCGGGGGATCGCGGCGTGGAGCTGTGGCTCGAACCGGGCCGCTACCTGGCCAATCCGGCGGTGACCATCCTGTTGCAGGTCGCCGATGTGAAATCGCCAGAGGTAGCGATCACCGATGGCGGGACGAACCTGCTGGGCTGGGAGCGGCTCGAGGAAGAGCATGTGCCCTTGCTCAACCTCACACGGCCGGCCCGCAGTCAGCGGCATGGTCGTGTCTACGGCAGCCTGTGCACGCCCCACGACGTCTGGGGCTACACCTGTTACGCCGAGGATCTGCAGGTGGGCGACATCCTCGCCCTACCGGCGCAGGGCTCGTACGTGCAGACACTGCAACAAGCCTTCATCAAGCCGATTGCGGCGACAGTGGTCCAGGACACCGACGGTCGCGTGCAGCGGATCGTCGATGAGGAGAGTTTTGCCGCTCGCTACCCGGAGCTGTTTTCCGGTCGGTACCCGGAGCGGTTTTCCGGTCGGTACCCGGAGCGGTTTGCCGGTCGGTACCCGGAGTCGGCCGGCGCTGAAGCCGCCGCCCAGCCTGCCTGAAGCGTGGAGCACCGCTGGTGAAAGTCGTTTGCACCGATGCCGAAACACAGAGCCATCATGCGCCTGCAGAGGAGTTCGGCCGCGAAGGGCTCGTCGCCTACCCCGAAGGCCCGAGACGCTATGATGTGATCCGTGGCGCGCTGCAGTCGGTTGGCTCGACAGACTTTGTCGCCGTCACCAACCACGACGACGGGCAACTGTGTGCTGTCCATGATGCCGACTACGTCGCCTTTCTGCAGGGCGCCTACACATCCTGGATCGCCGCGGGTGGCGTCGGTGACCTGGCGGCCAGCGTCTTCTCCGGCGCCGACGGACGGGCGCCAGCCAACACCGCCGCCGCGACAGGATTCTATGGCTTCGACACCACCCCTCTTACAGCCGGCACCTGGGCCGCAACACGTGCCGCAGCCGATGCTGCCCTGACGGCGGCGGACCAGGTCGCCGCAGGAGACTCGGCGTACGCGCTCTGTCGTCCGCCCGGTCACCACGCTTCGCGCAACCGCTTCGGCGGCTACTGCTACCTGAACCACGCCGCCCTTGCGGCGCAATCCCTGTCGGCGACGGGCACCGTCGCCATCGTCGACGTCGACTACCACCACGGCAATGGCACACAGCAGATCTTTTACGAGCGGGACGACGTGTTCTTTGTCTCCCTGCATGCGGACCCCGAGTGGGAATACCCCCTGTTCTGGGGACGGGTCGACGAAACCGGTGCGAGGGACGGTGTCGGCTTCACCCACAACGTGCCACTGCCGGCCGGTATTGATGATGCGAGTTATCTGGCGCAACTGGCATCAGCGCTGCAGCGAGTCCGTGCCTTCAACCCTCGGTACCTCGTCGTCAGTGCCGGCTTCGACATCTGGCGCCATGACCCCCTGGGCACGTTTGCTCTCAGTGCCGACGGCATCGCCCGCGTCGGTGTGAGTCTGGCCGATCTGGCCCTGCCGACGGTGATCGTGCAGGAGGGCGGGTATGACGTGGACACCCTGGGTGACCTCGTGCTCGCCTTCCTGCAACCCTTTTCCTGAACAACGGGAGGATGTTGATGAACGACTCCGTACGCTGGGGGATCATCGGTTGCGGCAACGTCACCGAGGTGAAGTCCGGACCGGGCCTGCAGCAGGCGTCAGGTTCGGCTCTGGTCGCCGTCATGCGACGGGATGCAGCCAAAGCCCGGGACTATGCCCGTCGCCATGGGGTACCCCGGTGGTACGACGACGCCGAGGCGCTGATCGCTGACGCCGAGGTGGACGCCGTCTACATCGCCACGCCACCCGACTCCCACCTGCACTACACGCAGCGTGTCGCCGCCGCAGGCAAACCGGTGTATGTGGAGAAGCCGATGGCCCGCACCGGGACCGAGTGCCAGCTGATGGTACAGGCCTGTGCCGATGCCGGCGTGCCGCTGTTTGTGGCCTACTACCGACGCTGCCTGCCGCTCCACGAGAAAGTGAAGTCGCTGCTGGCGGCGGGTGCCATCGGGGCGCCCCGCTTCGTCACCATCCGCCATGTGGGCGTCTTCGGCCCGGGGGCTGACAATGGTGGCTGGCGTGTCGTGCCTGAGATCGCGGGCAAGGGGGGCTTGTTCCACGATCTGGCCTCCCATCAACTCGACCTGCTCGATTACCTGTTGGGGCCCATCGAACCGGCAGCAGGCGTAGCGCTGAACCTGGGCGGGCACTATGCCTGTGACGATACCGTCACGGCCGCATGGCGGCACAGCGGCACCGCCGCCGGCGCCGGCACCTGGTGTTTTGTCGCCGCCGACGGCCTGCCGTCCGAGTCCATCGAAATTGTGGGGACCGAGGGTCGCCTCGGGTTCACCGCGTTCTCTCTGGATCAACCGATCCAGCTCCAACGTGGCAGCAACGTCGAAACCTTTGCCGTGGCCCCACCGAAACATGTGCAACAACCGCTGATCCAGAGCGTCGTCGACGCGTTGCATGGCCGCGGCACCTGCCCCAGCACAGGGGCATCCGCCCTGCGCACGGCGAGGGTGATGGATCACATCCTCGGTGTGGCCTGACAGTCACATCCGTCGGACCCATCTGTCGGTCATATCAGTCGGGGCGCAGGGCCCGCCAGTCCGATCCTGCTGGTTCCTGGAACACCCTCAGATCGAACTCCGGCACCACAGCCAGCAGGTGATCGAAAATATCAGACTGAATGTCCTCGTACTCCGCCCACACCGTCGTGCGGGTGAAGACGTAGATCTCGAGAGGCAGTCCTTTGGGCGTCGGCGCCAGCTGGCGCACCAGAAACGTCATGTCGGAGTGGATGCGGCGATGGGCGCGCAGGTAGGCCGCCACATAGGCGCGGTACGTACCGACGTTGGTCAGGCGCCGCCCATTGACCCGTGCGGACAGATCCACCTGACGTTGGCGGTTCTCCTGCTGCACTTCTTCGCCGCGCTGCCGGATGTAATCGCTGATGAGCTCAAACGAAGCGAAGCGTGTCAGCATCTCCTCGTCACAGAAGCGAATGCTGTTCATATCCAGGTGAATCGCCCGCTTGATCCGCCGGCCGCCGCTGTCCTGCATGCCGCGCCAGTTTTTGAAGGACGTCTCCACCAGCTTGTACGTCGGGATCGTCGTGATCGTCTTGTCCCAGTTCTGCACCTTCACCGTGTGCAGGGCGATATCGATGACGTCCCCATCGGCACCAAAGGTCGGCGACTCGATCCAGTCGCCCACCTTGACCAGGCGGTTGGAGGCGATGGTGAAACTGGCCACCAGGGATAGAATCGTATCACGAAACACCAGGATCAGCACGGCCATCAACGCGCCAACACCAGAGAGCAACACCCAGGGCGACTTGCCCGTGAGCACGGCAAGCGTCAGCAATGCGCCAATGATGTAGACGAAGATTTTGGCGATCTGCGTGTAGCTCTTGATCGGCACGTCCGTACGGGCGTCGTAGTCGGCGATGGTCTCTTCAAATGCGTTGATACACGCGCCGAGGATGAGCAGAAGGACGATGGCCAGCGCCGCGTTGATGCCCTGCAACAGATATTGTGTCGGTCCCGGCAGGATCTCGACGCCGTAATAGACGACGAGGACCGGCGCCAGCAGCGCGGCACGGCGCAGAACCTGTCGATCGAGCAGGGCATCATCGAGTCTCGTGCGGCTCGCACGGATGAGCCCGCCGATCCAGCGCAGCAACACAACCCGGGCCACATGGAAACTGGCCCAGGCAGCCAACAGCAGCAGCAGCGTTCGCAGCGTCATGGCGGCGACGGTCGGGGCGCTCGACCAGTCTTTGAGCAGAGCAAGTATTTCGGTCATAACCGGCTAAGGTAACCCTTCGACCCGACGTCGGCCGGGCCCCAGCTTCACACTGTTCATCGAGACCCCGTACTTTAGGCGGATTATGACTTCGATTCCCCTTGCCATCACGACGCGCCTCGACGAACTCGAGTCCGCCCTCGCCGACTGTATGCTCTCCGAGCGGGTGCGGCTCGGGCGGCGCCTGCAACGGCTGCGCGCCAGCCTGCAGAGTGGCCGGCCGCCACGACGGCTGGACCGGGACCTCGACCATCTGGCGGCACGAGCGGCTGCATCCGGCCAGGCAAAAGCCCTTCGCCAGCGGGCGTTGGCGGCGGCACGCATCGAGTTTCCGCAGGAGCTGCCCATCACGGAGCGGGTCGACGAGATCCGTGCCGCCATCGATCTGCACCCCGTGGTCATCATCGCCGGCGACACCGGTTCGGGCAAAACCACGCAGATCCCCAAGATCTGTCTGCAGGCCGGGCGCGGGCGGGAGGCCAAGATCGCCGTCACCCAACCCCGTCGCGTCGCCGCCACTTCCCTGTCGCGGCGCCTGGCCGAAGAGCTTGGCGTCGAGTGGGGGCGACAGGTGGGCGCCAAGATCCGCTTCCGCGACGAAACCTCGCCGGAGACCCTGGTGAAATTCGTCACCGATGGCATGCTGCTGGCCGAGATCCGTTCGGACCGGGATCTGCTGGAGTACGACACGCTCATCGTCGACGAGGCGCACGAACGCAGTCTTAACATCGATTTCCTCCTCGGCTACCTGCGCACATTACGCCTCAGGCGACCGGACCTCAAGATCATCGTCACCTCTGCCACGATCGATACGGCGAGTTTCTCCCAGGCCTTTGACGGGGCGCCGATCATTCAGGTTTCAGGGCGCGCCTACCCCGTGGAAACGCACTACTGGCCTTTGGAAGAGCTATTGGAAGATGGGGAGGGTGACTTCTCCTATACCGAAGGGGCTGCCACGGCCTGTGCGCGGTTGCTGGAGGAGTCGCAACGGGGCGACGTGCTGGTGTTTATGCCGTCGGAACGCGACATCCGCGAAACAAGTGACCTGTTGTCGGCGCGGTTGTCCGGGCGACGCGGCGTCGAGGTACTGCCGCTGTTCTCGCGACTCACCGCCGACGAGCAACACAAGGTCTTCGGCGCGCACACAGGCCGGCGCATCGTCATTGCCACCAACATCGCCGAAACGTCGCTGACGATACCAGGAATCCGCTACGTCGTCGACACGGGGTTGGCGCGGGTGTCACGCTACAACCCCAGAACACAGACGCAGCGTTTGCCGATCGAGGCGATCAGCAAATCCTCCGCCGAGCAACGCAAAGGCCGTTGCGGCCGTGTCGAGGACGGCATCTGCATACGACTGTACGCCGAGCAGGACTACGCCGCGCGCGACGAGTACACGCAGCCCGAGATCCAACGCGCCAATCTGGCCGAGGTCATCCTGCGCATGCTGGACCTTGAGTTCGGCGAGGTCGAGGCCTTTCCCTTCATCGACCCTCCCACGCCGCAGGCCATCCGCGGCGGGTATCAGTCGCTGGAGGAGCTCGGTGCCATCGACCGGCAGAAGAAGCTGACCCGATTGGGCCAGGACATGGCCCATATGCCGATCGCGCCCACCGTATCACGCATGGTGCTGCAGGCGCAGGCCGAAGGCGCCCTGGCGGAAGTCCTCGTCATCGCCGCCGCCATCTCCGCCCAGGACCCGCGCGAACGGCCCGCCGGTCAGGAAGCGGCCGCCGACGGCATGCACCGGCAGTTCATCGACCCGCGATCAGATTTCCTCACGTTCTTCAACATCTGGCTGGCCTACCACGACCGCATGGAGCAGGGCACGCAGTCGCAACTGCGCAAGTTCTGTCGACAGCATTTTCTCTCCTTCCTGCGCATGCGCGAGTGGCGCGACATTCACGCCCAGCTCTGCTTCGCCCTCAAAGAATTGGGTGGCTTCCGCCTCGACACCGGTTGCGCCCAGCGCGAGGATGCCTATGACGCCGTGCACCGCTGTATCCTGACGGGTCTGTTCAGCAATGTCGCCTATCGAAAACAGGATGACCGCGGCGGCAACAACATCTACACGGCGGCCCGTGGCCGGCAGGTGATGTTGTTCCCTGGGTCGGGGCTGTTTGCGCGTGGCAACAAATCACGCCGTGGCGAGGCCGGTGCGGAAAAGGCTGGGCAGCCTCCGGCGTGGATGATTTCTGCCGAGATCGTTGAGACCAACCGCGTCTACGCACGAACAGCGGCGGCCATTCAACCCCAATGGATTCTCGACCTTGGGGCGTACCTGTGTCGATCCAGCCATCGCGACCCGCACTGGAGCCGTCGGGCCGGTCGGGTGCTGGTGCACGAAACGGTGCGCCTGCACGGTCTCGTTGTCGCCGAGCGCCGTGTCGGCTACGCCAGCATCGCGCCCGGCGAGGCGCGCGACATCTTCATTCGCGAGGCCCTGATCGCCGATGATGTGGACGGCATTGCCCACCCCTTCCACGCCCACAACCGACAGACGTTTCATCGACTCGAGACCTGGCAGAACCGGCTGCGGCAACGGCACACGATCGATTTCGACGACGCCTTCCACAACTTTTATGCTGAGCATCTGCCGGGGGGCATCGCCTCTGTCCACGACCTGAACCATCTCATCAGAGAGCGTGATGGTGACGACAGCTTTCTGCATGCCGATGAGGCCGCCCTGCTCGCCGGTGCGGACCTGACCGTCGATCCGCAGGCGTTCCCCGACACGGTCGAACTGGATGGCCAGTCCCTGACGCTGGCCTATGCCTTCGTGCCCGGCGACGAACAGGACGGCGTGACCTTGAAGGTGCCCTATCGACTCGTGGACGCCGTGCGGCCCGAGATCCTCGACTGGCTGGTCCCGGGGCTGCGGCAGGAGCGGATCACGCAGTTGCTGCGCTCTCTGCCCAAAGCGATCCGCAAACGCTTTGTCCCAGTGCCGGAAACGGCCCGAAGGATCGCCGCTGAGCTGACGCCGGCCCATGGGGATGGCATCTTTCTCGACGCGCTGGAGAATTTCATTGAGGAGAACTGGCGGGTGAAGCTGCGGCGGGCAGACTGGGACGTGGGCAGCATACCCGACCACCTGCGCCTGCGTCTGGAAATTGAGGGCAGTGACGGTACAACGGTCGCCGCCGGTCGCGACCTGGCGATACTGACAGGCGCACTGGAACGGCCCGCCGAGTCGCCCGTACAGCTGCAGGCATGGAAGACGGCCGCCGCAGATTTTGAACGCGGCGATGTCACCACCTGGACCTTCGGTGACCTGCCCGAACGTCTTGAAGTGACACAGTTGAGCGGCGTTCCCGTCTTCGGTTTCCCCGGACTGCTGCTGCAGGATCACCGTGTGCAGGTGCGGTTGTTTGCCGATCGCTCCGCGGCGCGCACGGCAACACCTGCCGCATTCTGCCGGTTGTGTGAGCTGGGGTTGCGCGACGAGGCAGCCTGGCTACAGCGCGAACTGCGCGAACTGCGTCCCATTGTCGACCGGCATCGATCCCTGGGCGAACCTGCCGCCATCGAGCAGCAGGCTTATGCACACCTGGCCCGTTACCTGTTCCTCGAGGGTGGCGTGTTTCCCCTGACGCAACAGCGCTTTGACGAGCGTGTCAGCAGGGCCCGGGAGCGTCTCGTCGGCCTGTCGACCCAATTTCTCGGTCTCCTCGGTGAGATCATCTCCCTGCGCGCGCAGTTGATCACCACCGCCCGGCCCCATCCCGGACTCGATGCCGACCTGGAGCGTCTGCTGCCACCCGGTTTTCTCCATGGCCTCGAGTTCGACCGCCTGCCCCACCTGATCCGTTATCTGAAAGCGGTCGCTGTGCGAGCCGATCGCTACCGCGCGGACGTTTCGCGGGACACGGCCAAGGCTGCACTTGTGGCACCCTTCGCTGCCGACTGCCAACAATTGCAGGCAGCCGTGGAAGGCGTCTCAGAACAGCGACGGCAACGCATCGAAGAGTTCCGCTGGCTGGTGGAGGAGTACCGCGTCTCCGTCTTTGCCCAGGAACTGGGTACGGCACAGCGGGTGTCGGTGCAACGCCTGGAGCATCATCGGGAGGCGGTGACCAAGTTGGAAGGTTGAAACTTGATTCACCGGCTGATCGTTGTATCTTGTTACAGGATTGCTAGTTGCGCCGCTTACCTGAGACCGGATAATGGAAGCCCTCGAACTGCCCGCCATGATGCTCGCTCTTGTGCTGAGCTTCGGTGTCATCATCGCCAAAGTGATGATTACGCAGCTCATCGGGCGTATGAACCGGCAGATCAATCAGGTGTCACAGATCAAGGTCGAGGCTTTGGGCCGTCTCAAGGGCGCTCAGGGGCAGAAGTCGGTCATCGCCAAGAACAAGATGCTGCTCGACAAGAAGAAAACGAAGCTCGACAAGAAGATGGGCCGCTTGAAAAAAGAGATGGGCGAGATGCAGGGCGAAGAGTCAGCTCGTCGCAAGCGCAGCGAGTCACGCCGCGTCAGCTAGTCACGCGGATTCGACAGACGAACGCCCCGTCGGCCAGTGGCCGACGGGGCGTTTTTGTTGATCCGCCGCTGTGCAAGTCCGTCGCTGGATCAGCCTACGTGGGCCGCCAGCCAGCGGTGGCATTTTTCGTAACCGATGCCGTCCGCCGTTTCGGGCCCTTCGTATTCGGCCGTGAAGGCGCCATCGTAACCGGCCTGGCTCAGGCACGCAAGCACCTTGTCCAGATGGATTTCGCCATCGCCGAGGGCGGCTCCCTTGTAGTCACTGCGCGACCCGGTGCCATCCTTCATGTGGGTGTGGAACGTGTGAGGCGCAATGATCTCGTAGAAATGATCGATCTTGGCCAGATCGTGGCCGAACCAGCGATAGTTCATCGTGTCCAGATTGACACCGAGGCGGGTGGAACCAACACGCTCGATCAGACTCAGTTGCCAGTCCCCATCGTTCGTTGACACGCCATGGTTGTCGAGTGCGATGCGCACATTGAGTGTCTCGAGGAACTCGGCACAACGCTGGAAAGCCTCCAGCATCAACCCATCCCACAGATCCTCGGCGACGAGCCCACCCCGGTTCCAGCCACCATCGGAACGGATGATGTCGGTACCGGTATGCGGAATGATCTCGCAGACCCGCCGGTAGCGCGCGATCTGGGCGTCGAAATCACTTCGATCCGCCTGGATGAAGTCGTTGCCCGCAGCTACGGCCGATACGGCGATACCGTAACCGGCGAGCATGTCGCGCACGGCTTCGGCCTGTCGGCCACCGTCGTCGTTGGCCTCGTCCCAGATATCGCCAATCTGCAGTTCACAGGACTTGTAGCCGATCTCGCTGGCCCGCTGGGCGAACTCCTCCAGGTCGTACCCGGGCCAGTTGTAGTGGATCACACCAATTGTCGACATAGAACCTCCTTATTTGATCACTTCCAGTAACTCGACGATAAACACGAGGGGCACGTTCGGTGGAATCGCCGGTGGGGAACCCATCTCTCCATAGGCCAGGCTCGCCGGGATGATAAGCTTCGCCTTGCCGCCGACCTTCATCATCTGCAGCCCTTCCTGCCAACCGGGAATCACCTGACCCACAAGGAATGACGTCGGCTCATTTCGACGGTAGGAACTGTCGAATACCGTACCGTTCGTGAAGCTGCCCTCGTAGTGCACCTGCACCGAATCAGACACCGTCGGACTGGCCCCGGTACCGGCGAGTTCTTCGATATAGACCAAGCCGCTTGCCGTGGTCACGGCACCAGCGCTTTTGCCTGCCTCAGCAACATAGGCGTCACCCTCGGCCTGCAGGCGACTGGAGCGTACGGTGCGGCGCTGTTGAATCAGCAGATTCATCGATTCCAGGTATTTCGACAGGTCGAAATCACCGCTTTCCAGAACCCCATCGTTGAAGCCAAGGTTGATGACGTCCAACTCTTCGGCCGTGAACAGTTGGTGCAGATTGAACTGTCCCGCCAGGCCCTGGCCGACGGCGTACAGCGTACTATCCTGCGCCGTTACCAATTGCACGGGAGTGGAGGCGGCGGTGCCGCTCGAGTCACAGGCGGACAACGCCAGCATGGCCGCAAGAATCGCGGCAGCACCCAAGTGTCGGGCCTTCAGGGAGGAAGGCATCTCATTCCTTTCGTAGGAGGGGTACGCCCGGAACCAGTCGGAACAGGCGCGTCTGCAGGGGAGCAACGCCAATGCGCAGCCCCTGTCGGGTAAAATCCGGGGCCGTCGTTGCCGCTGCCAGCCCCAGTGCTTGATACGAGTCGAACACCAGGGCCGGATCTCCTGGCGCCCAGGACAACCAGCCAAACGCGATCGAAACCCAGCGCGTGCGGCGAATGTCCAGGTTGTGCACGGCGAGCAAAGCGCTCGTGTCGAGGTATCGAGTGTACGCCAGAACCCGATCTTCCGCGTCGCCGTCGGCACCCAGATTGCGGTGATAGTAAACCTGGCCCCGACGTGCCTCGACCCACTGATGCGCCTCGATGGCAAGGCGCTCATAGGCGCCCACCAATTCCTGCCCCGGAGAAACGTGACGCGCCTCCGGATGTAGACAGGTCACATTCTCGAAATCCGTTCGTCCCACCTCCCCCCACTCACTACCCCACTCGATACCCCAGGCCAGCTGCGTGCCACCGGAAGGTTCGGGGCGCACCGCTGCCGATGGCTGCTCCAACGCCGGCCACATGCCTGCCGTGGCGTCGATCAGCGTCGCCTGCAGGTTTTTCAGGCAGGCCATCAACGTCGCCGGTGATGTGCCGCCGCTACGTCGACGCCACGTTCGAGCCAGAGCCGGATCTGCCGCCAGTACTTGCGCGTAGCGCTCGCCCCAGACCTGCGTTGCCCGTGGACTGTCGTGGTTTTCAAAGTAGGCCATGGCCACTGTCCCGGCGGCGAAGGCGCCGTGCACTTCTTCGAGGAAGTCGATCAGGGGCGTTGCCGTCTCGGCGTCACGGTGGAAGTCGACGAGCAGTGCGTAAACCATGTCCACGGGAATGTCGGCGGCATCACGCAGCGCACACAGGGTTTCACCCAGGACCAGCGCCTCGGGATCCTGTTGCTGAATGCGGTTCTTCAAACGTTGCAGAAACGACCGCTCCACGGTCTGGCTGGCGTCGATGCGCACGCCATCGAGCTGACAACAGGCCATCCAGTAGGGCGCCACCTCCAGCAGATAGTCCTGCAAGGGTTGATTGCCGCGCAGATCGAAGAGGGCCACATCCGAATAGACGAGCCAGGCAATGCGGTGGATCTCGGGGCGCCCCTTGGCATCGAGCACGTACCACTCGGGGTGCTGCTGGATCAGCGTCGAATCACGACTCGTCTGCATGAGCACAAGATCAAAGATCACCCGTTTGCCAAGCTCGTGCGCACGCCGCGTCAGCTGCCGAAGTTCGGCCCGTCCCACCAGTTGCAGCAGTCGTTGGCAGCCCCACTGCCGGGCGGCAAGTCGGCCACCCGCGTCGACCAGTTCGGCAAGGGTTGGTAGGGCAGGACTGGGATCGGCCGGCTGCAGGACACGGGCCCACACATCCGCCACATCCGCCTCGCACAACAGCTCGGCCGCCACCAGAGCTGCCAGATCGACCTCTTCGGGTGGGGTCACAAGCTGCGCATCGATCTGGTAGAAATCAGCCACGGCGTAGACGCTGCCCAGCGTCCCCTTGCGCACATCTTCGCCGGTCTGCAGATCGGCCAGACCGGGGCGGAAGAAAGGCAACAGGTAGATCACATCCGTCGACAATTGCTGCAGACGTGCCGTCAAATGGTTGATGCGACCCGACACGAACGTGCCGTCGCGTAGTGCAGCATCCACCTTGCGCAAACAGACTTCCGTCACCGTCGGCGCCTCGGCGACCCAACCGGGACTGACGACGATGACACCCGCCGGATTGGCAGCGATGTCACTCAGCGCGATCCAAGGGCGCCTGTCATCCGGGTCGGCACTGATGTCGATGGTGTAGCGGAAAGCACCCGTATTGCGCAGGCGGAAGGGCTCGGACTCGAAGACAAAGTTGGCGCCGCACATTTCTGCGGCACCCTGAGGGTCGGTGCGCAGGTGCATGGGCACGGGCTGGTCGAGGCCGGGCGCGTCGATGCACAGTCGAGCCACGACATCAGCAAAGCGAATCGACGCGGGCGACACATCGGCAACAAACAATTCACAGCGCGCCCGGGCCGTGGGCGGGGCGCTGTCGGCGTGCACGTAGGCCCGTCCGAGGGCCGGGGCAAAACGCAATCCGTCAATCTCGATGGAGACAGCACCGGCCCAGACGCACCAGTTGTCGTAGTGGCCGGCGCGATACGTGTGATGCAACTGCGTGCGCAGATCGGCGCCAGCTGCTGGCTCAGCAGGCCTTACATCCGGCATGGGCGGTGTCAGTCCGGTCAAGTGGCCGGTCAATGGCTTTGGTGGTAATGTCGACGCAGCAGATCCTGACCAAAGTCATTGGTCAGATCACGCCAGACGGCGTGGATGTGGTTGGCGTCATTCTGCGTGTTGTCATATTCAGCGAGAAACGTCGTCGACTGCACCCGGTAGTAGTGGGGTTCGCCGCGCTCTTCGGCGCCGGCCCAGGCAAAACTTGCTGCCAGCATCTGTGCCGGCTGCAGACGGGCCAGTTCGATCTGGGCGACAGCCTCCGGCAGACGCTCGACGTAGACGCGCACGAGGCGCTCGAGCAACTGTCGCTGACCCACCGTCATAGCCGCTGCTGTCAGCCCGGCGGCGGGGGCCTCGTCACCCACATGTACAACATTGGTCGTCAGAATGTCGCCGGGTGCATCCGTGGCGATAATGGCAACCCGCCTCTGCTCGCCATCCAGCTGCATCAACAGCTCGCGCCCCAGGTCCTCCTCTTCTTTCAGCGCTCGTAATCCCTGTTGCTCGCCGTGGCGCACATGGGCCGGGTTCGAGCCGAAGAACAACGGCGCTGCCGATAACTCGGTGCCCGCCACAATCGTGTTGTTCAGTGAGATGTGGTGTCCCTCAAACCGCCAACCCCAGACCGTGTCGGCGCCGACAGCGCCGAAGAGGGTGACATAGTAGAGTTCGGGGTCACGGGCATGACTGCGACTCGGACCTTCGAGGCCGGCCAGCACGGACTCGAGGCTCATGATCGTATGCGCCTTCTGCCGGGCGCCGGCACTCAGTCCCGTCGCCACCAGTGCCAGCGCCAATTGTCTCTGACGCTCATTCATCTGCTGCAATGGCAACCCGGCGCGCGCGCGTGGAACATAGTGCCAGTTGGTGCGTTCACCGACATCGACAAAATCAAGGTGGATCTTGCCGCGCTGGGTGTCATCGAGGGCCTCCAGCAATGCCTGCGCGGCATCGGCCATACGGCGGGCGGTATCGGCTGCTGCTGTCATATCATCTCCTGAGTCGGCGGGCGGGCGCGCAGGTCATCGTCAAGGTCGATGGTGGTGAAGCATTCACCCGGTGTGGCAACAGCGACACGGATGAAATCGAGATCCTCCGCAAAAGGATTGTACAATCCGTGGCCGACGTTGGCGCGTTGCAGAGTAACAGCACCGGCGTCGATTTCAACCGTGTCGTCACCGACGGTCATCCAACCACGACCTGAGAGCACGACAAAGGCCTCCTCCAGATGATCGTGGTAGTGGCAACCAAGGGAGCTGCCCTGCGAGAGCACGGCGTGATCCACAAATGTCCAGCTGGAAACGAAATCCCCCGGTCCCCACAGATGGCGCGTGCCAATGCGGCCACCCCCACCATGAATGGCGTCACGCCAGGGCAGCTTCTCCCGGGCAAAAACGTCCGTCGCCAGACGCCCACCGACGCTCCCGGCAGCGTCAACGACGATACGCAGCAGCCGTGCACCCGCCGCTCCGGCAACGATGGTATGCGGCGTTGCCGCCGCACAGCGCACAGCTGCCGGTGCCTGTACCAGTACCCGATCCGGGGTCTGCACCACGGTCATGCCACCTGACAGCACGAGATAGCCCACTTCGTCGCCTCCGGCGGTCGCCTCATGCGTCACACTGGGCAGCAACTCCAATAACTCGAAACAGCGCCAGGAAGTGCTGCCACCCAACTCCGCAAACAACGAGTGGGGCCGATCGGCGGCAGCCGCCGCGGCACGGGAGTCGACATAGGTGATCATTGTGTCATAAAGTACGGCGGCAGACCATGACGGCAACGCGGGTGGCTCACGGGCGTCACCCTTCGTAGTCTTTCGGCCTGCCTGTGTCCCTGAGCCGGGACATTCAGCCACCATCCAACGGGAGTTGTCTGTCAGCCATGTCCGCATCGCGCACCTCCAAACGTTCCACCGGCCCCCTCCGGGTGGGTGTCCTCGGCCAGGGCCGCAGCGGCCTGTCCATTCACTCCCAGTGGTTTGAGCAGTCACCGCGAAAGTACAGGATCATTGCTGTCGCCGACCTTCTCAGCGACCGCCGACGCCAGGCGGCAGAGCGTTTCGCCTGCGACGCCTACAGCGACTACAAGGACCTGCTGGCGCGTGAGGATCTGGATCTCGTCGTCAACTCCCTGCCCTCACACCTGCACCCACCCGTGACCATCGAGGCGCTGCAAGCCGGGCACAACGTTGTCTGTGAGAAACCGAATGCGTGGAATGTGGCACAGTTGGACAAGATGATCGCCGCCGCA
>CALFPI010000025.1 GCA_937919035.1 uncultured Gemmatimonadaceae bacterium | reverse complement strand
TGCCGACGCAACACGTGAGTAGCCGGGTGTGACCGACGATCATCGGGGCAGGTCTGTCATCATCACCGGTGCCTCCGCCGGTCTCGGCGCGGCGTTGGCGCGGGCCTTCGCTGACGCCGGTGCCAATCTGACGTTGCTGGCCCGCCGTCAGGATCGACTGGAACAGGTTGCCACCGACTGCCGGGCGCGAGGCGGCGAGGTCGTCACCGTCATCGGCGATGTGACCCAAATCGATGACGGTCAACGTCTGACAGCGGCGGCCGTCGCTGCTCATGGCGGTATCGACTGTCTGATCGCCAATGCCGGATTGAGCATGTGGGCCCCCTTCGAGCAGGTTACGGATCTGACACTGTTTCGGCGACTCATGGAGGTCAACTACCTGGGCGCCGTACACTGCGTGCATCCGGCTTTGCCGTACTTGCAGGAGCGCCATGGCCAGTTTGTCGCCATCTCCTCGATCCAGGGGCGCCTGGCGGTGCCCAACCATACCGGCTATGTCGCCGCCAAACATGCGTTGCAGGGCTTCTGCAATACGTTGCGTCTGGAACAGGCAGACCGCGGAGTTGGTGTACTCACCGTATTGCTCCACTGGTTGCGCGGCACAGAGTTGCGCAGCCACGCTTTTGCCGCCGATGGCACGCCTGTAGGTGATGGTCGGCGCGCACACACGGGTGAGTCCGTCAGCCTCGAGCAGGCTTGCGCGGCCATCCTGGGGGGCGTTGCCCGCCGTGAACGGGAGCTCGTGATTCCGTGGAAACTGAAGGCGCTGATGACGCTGCAGGGGCTGCGCCCGGCCAGTGCCGAGGCGATCGTCCAGCGGGCGGTCCGCAAACAGGACACCCATAGCACGGGAACCGGCGACCCGTAAGCCATAGACCTGGACTGTTCCTGACGGATCCCGCCACGACCGCTGTCGCCCCGCCTACCCAAGCACGAGGACCATTGCCAGATGAGTCAGACCGAGATCGAGTTGTCCATCGTCGAGCCCCTCGGCAACAAACGGACGGCCTGGCCGGTGACCATGGGTGTGCCCTTTCCACAGGGGGCTCTGGCTGCCGCAGAGGATCTGCGGTTGCGACGCAAGGGCGACGCCCGGCCCCTGCAGACTCGCACCATGATGCGCTGGCCCGATGGTTCGGTGCGCTGGGTGCTGCTGGATTTTCAGGCGGATCTCGGTCCAGGTGAGGACCATCGTCTGACTTTGTCCTGGGCCCCCACCGAGCAACAGCGTCCCCTGCCGGTGACCCCTGTGGGCATGCGCGAAACCATGGACGGAACCGTGTTCATCGAGACCGGTGAGAACCAGTGGGCCATCGCGCAGAGCGGCACGATGCCCTTTGCCCGCGCCTATCTGGGCGATCGGGAAGTGGTTCCGGATGATGGTCTGCAGTCCTCTGTGCGGGTTGACGGTGAGAGCTACGAGTTGCGCGTTGGCAGTCCTCCCGTCATCGAGGAGGAAGGGCCCTTGCGCGTCGTGGTCCGGGTCGATGGTATCGCCCTGGGCGATGACGGCTCCTCCGGATTCGACGCAACAGCGCGTATCTATGCCTACGCCGGCTGCAGCTGGCTGCGCATCTACCTGACGCTGACGAACCGCATGCGGCGGACGCTCGTGCATCTTGAGGAGTTCAAGGTGAGTCTCGCACCCGCACTCGACGGGGGGACGGCCCACGAGCATGCGTTCCTTGTGTCGAATGTCGATGTCGGCAATCACGTGTCGCACGTGGATGACCTCATCGGCGACTATCGCTCGCTGCGCGTCGGCCTCGTGGACATGCCCTTTCCGGCATGGCAACCCGGAGAGTCCGGCGCCAGCCCGACGGCGACATCCACGCCGGAGCAGCCGCGGCGCGCCGATCCACAGTACGAGATTCTGCCAGGAACACAGGGTGCCGAGAGCGACCGGCGCCCCGGGGCAAGCTGGTGCAATCTCATGCCAGCGGCGGCGGTGATGGGCGACGACGACACGACCGTGAGTCTGCAGTGCCGTCGGTTCTGGCATCAGGCGCCCAAAGAAATGGGACTGACCCCAAGACGTGCGCAGCTGTCACTCTACGCCGACTGGGCCGAACCACTGGAGTTTTATCGGGGTGTTGCCAAGACGCACGAACTGATCGTCGATATCGCCGCCGGCAAACCCAGACGAGACCCGCGTACGGCCTTTGCCCTGGGATTTGAGAAGCAACCAAGCTTCCAGGTGGCAACACGCAACTGGATGATCGATTCGGGTGCTTTCGGCCCCCTCTTTCGCTACCAGCCCGAGAAGTATCGCTGGTGGGAGTACATCCTGCGCCAGGCGCTGCAGAGCCACACCTTCAACGTCGAAAACGATGCATCCATGGGGTTCCATTTTCTCAACTATGGTGATTTCTG
>CALFPI010000024.1 GCA_937919035.1 uncultured Gemmatimonadaceae bacterium | reverse complement strand
CGCTCTCGTGGATCGGTTGCGCGAGACGGGCCTGTCGATGGTGACCATCGACACGGACAAGGGCGGCGACCTGCCCGATGATGTCAAACCCCTGACAGATCCGACGCGCAAGCCGCCGCCACCCGGTCGCCTCGTTCACTACGATGAGGAATTGGAGCGAGCCACCGAGATCCGTGATGCCACGACGGACACGCTCAAAGAAGCCATGGCCGATGTCGCCGCTGGTAAGGGCGTCGATGCCGAGAAGATCAACGCTGCCAGCGAAGTGATCACCGAGTCGGTTCTGCGCAATGTTGACGCCATGGTATCACTGACCCGCATCAAGAAGCATGACCCCTATACCGCCATGCACTGCATGAATGTCTGCACCCTCGTCATCGCCGTGGCGCAAGCCGATGGTGTGGATCCAGGATACCTGCCCATCATCACTACTGCGACGCTGCTGCATGACGTTGGCAAGACCCGAATCCCTCTCGAGATCCTCAATAAGCCCGGACGCTTCGAGCCATCAGAACTCGAGGAGATGCGCAAACACGCACTCTATAGTGGCGAGATCATGCGTGAGGAGGGTGGCTTCACCGACGAGCAGATCGCCATCGCCGAACAGCACCACGAGATGCTGAACGGCAAGGGCTATCCATACGGTCTCAAGGGTGACGAAATTCACCCCTATGCACGAATGACGGCCGTTGCCGACGTCTACGATGCCCTGACTGCCAAGCGGGTCTACAAGCCGGCGATGCCGATGTATCAGGCGCTCATGGTGTTGCACAAGAACCGCGGCACCGAGTTCGATGAGCATTTTGTCGAGCTTTTCGTCCGGGCTCTGGGTGTCTATCCGGTGGGCAGTGTTGTGGAATTGAACAACAAGGAAATCGCTGTCGTCTACGAGCCGAATCCGGACAACTCGCGCAAGCCGACCCTCGGCATTCTGACGATGGCCAATGGCAAGCAGCGAGCGGCCCCCTTCATCTGCAATCTGGCGAAGCGTTCAGAGGCGGAAGGACGAGAAGTCGCCAAGGTGCTGGATCCGGAGAAGGTCGGCGTCGATGTCGACCGTATGATGGAACAGATCAAGTCGAAGGGTGAACGCACGGAGAGGACACGACGTTGAAGACAGCCCGCCTGGTGGATGAGCGCAGTTGGGAGTTCGTCGATATTGACGAGCCCGTACCCCGATCCGGGCAGATGCTGGTCCGTCTCGAGCAGGTTGCCGTCTGTGGCAGCGATATTCCCGACTATCTGGGTGTGCATCCGGGCTTCCCGAAACCGACGGGTGGTACCGGCCACGAGGGCATCGGCCGCGTCGTCTCCTGTCCATCCGGACACTACTCCGAGGGCGAGCGTGTGCTGCTCTGGGGTTTCGATCGCCACCACGGTCTGTTCCAGGAACTGGTATTGACCTTCGACGAAGGTCTGCTGCGGCTGCCCGGTGACGCACGCCCCGAACGGGTATTGATGGCACAACTGCTGGGCACTGTGCTGCGCCCTTTCCGCAGGCTCGGCAACATTATCAACCAGCGCGCCGTCGTCATCGGCCTCGGACCGACGGGCCAATTGTTTACCTCCGTGCTGCGCAATCTGGGCGCTCGCGATATCGTTGGCATCGACCCACTCGACTGGCGCCGGGACATGGCGCGCCAGATGGGTGCCACACAAGTCATCGATCCAGGAGATGTGGATCCGATGGAAGCCGTGCAGGAGCTCACCGGGGGCGCCCTGGCGGATATTGTTGTGGAGGCCGTCGGCGATGGCAGCACATATGCGACGGCCATGGCCCTGAGTCGTCGTGGTGGCACGGTCATCGGTTTTGGCGTGCCGGACAAGGAAGTTCCTGACGGCGTTCTGGATCTGCCGCTGATGACGATGCAGCGCAAGGAGATCAACCTCCTGATGACGGTCAATGCCGGGGCAAATCCCTACGATGATTACGCCGCAGCTCTCGACTGGATTGTGCAGGACCGCATTGATGTCCAGCGGTTGATCACCCACATCCTGCCCTTCGCCCAGATTCAGCGCGCCTTCGAGTTGTTCGCCGATCGGCCCAGTGCCGAACGGCCGATCAAAGTCGTCCTCCAGTACTAGCCCACTTCTTTCTTCCCGACCCGTCGGCATGTCCGTCCTGCTACTGACTGCCACCAGCCTCGAACAGACGCGCCTGACGGCGGCACTCACCGATCCTGTTCACTGGACTGTGTCCGGGAGATCCCGCCATCATGGTGTCTGCGCCGGGCGTGAAGTCGACATCGCCGAGACCGGCCTTGGCGCCGTCAACACCGCCCACACATTGACACGTCTACTTGAGGCACGCTGCCCGGATTTCGTCCTGCAGGTCGGCATCGCCGGCGCCTACGCGGGCAGCGGCCTGCAGATCGGTGATCTGGCAATCGCTGCCGAAGAGGTCTATGGGGATCTTGGTGTAGTGACACCTGATGGCTGGCGGCCCGCTGACGAGATCGGCATTCCTCTGGCCCACGTCGCCGACACCGCTCTTTACAACCGATTCCCCGTCGATGAGGCGCTCGGGCAGCGCGCCCTCGCCATTCTGCGCAATAGAGACACAGAACGTGTCGAACGAGGGCTATTCGTAACCGTGCAGACCTGCAGTGGTACGAGCGCGCTTGGTGCCGAACGACTCGCCCGCTTTCCCGGTGCTCTGTGCGAGAGCATGGAAGGTGCTGCGGCGGCCCACGTGTGTGTGTTGTACGGAGTGCCATTCGTTGAACTGCGTGGCATCAGCAATGCAGTGGAGGATCGCGACCTGTCCCGCTGGGACCTGCCTCTGGCCAATGGACGCGCCCAGGAGGCCGCCTTGTGTCTGTTACAGGAGATCTCACCGTGACCGACGTACTCACTCTGGGATATTCGCCCTGCCCAAACGACACCTACATCTTCTACGCCCTTGTTCACGGTCGCCTCGAGGGGGCTCCGCAGGTGCAGGAGGTTCTGCAGGATATCGAGACGCTCAATGGCATGGCGTCGCGCCGTGAGTTGGACGTAGTGAAAGTGTCCTTTCACGCCCTCGGGCACCTGCGATCCGACTACTGTCTGCTGCACGCCGGCGGCGCCCTGGGGCGTGGCTGCGGACCCCTGGTCGTGGCGCGCCAACCGATAACCGATCTGGCCACCTGCCGGGTGGCGATCCCAGGACGCATGACCACGGCAGCCCTGCTGGTGAAACTCTTCGCCCCCGACCTTACAGAGGTGGTGGAAATGCCATTTCATCACATCCTCGAAGCGACACGGGCAGGGGACGTCGATGCAGGTGTCATCATCCACGAGAGCCGCTTCACCTACCAACGTCTCGGCCTGCAGAAAGTGGTCGACCTCGGGGCCTGGTGGGAATCCAGCACCGGACATGCAATCCCTCTGGGTGGCATCGCCGCGCGGCGCTCTCTGGGGACCGAACGGATCACGGCGATCGACAGGGCTGTGCGCGATAGTGTCGACTACGCCCATGCCCATCCCGACGAAGTGCGGGACTACGTGGCTGCCCATGCGCAGGAGATGGATCGGGAGGTCATGGAGGCCCACATCGGACTGTATGTCAACAACTACACACTCGATTACGGACGTGACGGCATAGCGGCCATCACCGACCTGTTGGAGCGAGCTGCAGTGGCGGGGATTCTTCCGGCTACGGGCGCGCCCCTCTTTTCCGGGAGAGATCAAGCATGAAACTGCTGCAATTCCGTGAGCCCAATGCGACGAGACCTGAACGCCTAGGACTCGTGGAGGGTGATCAGGTCATCGATCTGACCGAGGCCGGAGGCCCCGGCTCGGTATACGAGCTCTACTACGGCGGTGGTGGTGACGAAGGCGGTTTTCTCGCCGCTGTCGAGGCGGCGGCCAAGAAGGCGTCCGCTGCCCGTCGACTGTCGCTGGTGGATCTGCTCGCCGCACGCGGAGTCGACGGTGTCCACCTGGACAAGCCCGTCAGCGGGCCCTCTCACGATCCGCACAAGCTGCGTGTGTGGCTTGCCGGTGTGACCCACGAAGACAGCGCCAAGCTGCGCGAGATCGAGGCCAGGCAGGCCACGGGCGGCGCCGTGAACGTCTACGAGCAGAAGTACCGGGAGTGCGCCGCCGGTGGACGGCCGGAGCTGTTCTCCAAAGGCGACCCGAACACGGTCGTTGGCCACGGCCACCCACTGGCGCGCCCGGCTGACACCGAGCGACTTGTGCCGGAGACCGAGCTTGTCTCCGTGTATGGTCTCAACCGGCGCGGCCAGGTGGAACGAATCGGCTACACGGGGGGGAATGACGTCACGGACAACGGCATCGAGGCGACGAACCCATTGAACCTGCCGCAGGCGAAGAATTGGTCCGGCGGCTGTGCCAGCCTGGGCCCGATCCTGGTCACGGCTGATGAGTACGACGACAGTGACGTGACGGTGAGTTGCGAGATTCTGCGCAACGGTGAACGTGTCGGATTCAAGGAAGGTCCCACCGGTCAGAACAATCTGAACATGCCGGATGGTCTGCTGCACATGGAACGCTCGCTGTTCCGGCGGCTGCCGCTGGAGCCTGGGCAATTGCAGGTGCTGTACTGGGGGACACCCATCGTTTTCTCCGAGGCAGATCTCGCCTCAGGGCTGCTTGCCGGGGATGTGGCGAAGCTGACGTTTTCCGGCGGCATCGGGACGCTGGAGAATACCATCGTGCCGATGCCGGAGACGACCCAGCTCGCAGATCTCGAGCGGGCTAGAGCGCGCCGATCGACTTCAGATAGGTGACGGACGCCTCGATCTGATCGATCTCGTACGCCGCACAGACCTCGGCGGACGCCTCGGCTTCGTGGGGTGTCCGCCAGTCCGTTCCGGCAGGCTGTGACGCCCGCTGCAGATCACCAAGGGCCTCGATGGCGTCGGGAATGAAGGGACGTTCGGGGTAGGTTTCCCACCAACTTGGCTCAAACAACCGAATGTGTCGGGCCGTGGTGGCACCAAGTTCGATACAGCCTTCGACCTGCGGGCACTCCGCGTCGAACCAGGCCAGCATGGCCGGCCAGTCGACGATGCCGTCCCCCAGGGCACACCGTTTGAGGCGATAGCCGGCGTCTGAGGGATGTACGGTGTAATCCTTGAAGTGCACGTGTTTGAGAAAAGGCTGCACACGGCGGGCAAAGGCAGCAGGGGTCTCACCCACTGCGTAGGCGTTGCCCACGTCAAAGGTGACGCCGATGTGGGCGCCGCCAACTTGTTCACACAACCACACCAGTTCGTGGGAACAGATGTCCTGGTGGTTCTCGATACCAATGACGACCCCCGCCAGCTGCGCGGCGGCGGCGGCCTGTTGCAGGGGTGCCACGAGACCGGCCAGATGGGCGCGCCAGCCGGCGGCACCCAGGGAGCGACGGTCTCCCTCCAGCAATCGACTGATCGTCGTACGCACTACGGGTGAGCCGATGCGGACGGCAGCGTCGATGGCCGATGTCAGTGGCGTCAGGTCTTCGGCATAGTCGTGGCCGCCCGTATCGACGAAGACCCCCATCGACCCAAGTCGCTGCCGATAGTCATCCAACTCGGCATCCGTCATCCCCTCGAACCAGCCTGAGGCACCCTCAATGCTGGACAGGCCATAATTTACCGCCAGCGCCAGCAGGCCATCCTGATGGTGCGGGTCGTGGGCGCCGCCCGATTCGCGATGACTGCCGGTAAAACTCCAGGCACACAGGCCGAGTTTCATGATACCAGTTCCTCCGGGGTGACTTCGTGCTCTTCGCCTGAGACCAGATCGCGGACCTTGACGACGCCCCGAGCCCACTCCTCGGGGGCCAGCAGGACGAGCCGGGCAGCGCCAGCGCCATCGGCGTGGCGGAAGGCCCACTTCATACGTTTGCCTTCTTCGAGAATCAGGTCAACGGAGCGTCCTGCGGCCCTCAGGCTCCGTGTCACCTGTATAGCGGGCCCACGCAGTTCTTCTGAGAAGGCGAAGACGACATCGTCCACGGCGGCAGGCAGGTCGGGGAGGAGGCCTTTGTCCTTGAGCAATTCGACGATGACGGCATCGCCGAAACCGAAGCCGCACGCGGCGACGTCCTTGCCGCCGAAGGTGGACAACAGGCGATCATAACGGCCACCCCCACAGATGGCGCGCAGTTCACCCTGGGTTGAAAAAGCCTCAAAGACCGTTCCCGTGTAGTAGGCAAGCCCACGCACCAGGCTCGGGTCGAAACGCAACCAATCGGCGAAGCCGTACGCCGCCCCCAGATCCATGAGCCGCTGAATCTCATCGAGGCCGTTGTCGCCGCTGCCAATCAGGCCGCGTGCCTCGTGCAGCGACGTGCACGAGGCAACCTGCAGGACACGATTGATGACACCTGGATCGACACCGAGGCTCTGCAGTTCTGCCTCGACCGTTTCGCGGGGGATTTTCTCCAGCTTGTCTATCAGGACACAGACCGGAGCGAAGAGCGCGTCGGCGACGCCCGCATCCGCCAGCACGGCCTGCAAAAGCCGGCGATTGGACAGGCGGATGGCGATATCCTCGGCACCAAGACCGAGGCGCTGGAAGAGGGTCACAAGGGCCGCCAGCAATTCGGCCTCGGCCGTCACGTCGTCGACACCAAAAACATCCAGATTCCACTGGAAGTGTTCCCGTCGTCGGCCACGGGTCATCCTCTCGTAGCGCCAGCACTGCGGCAGACTGAACCATTTGATCGGCAAGCCGAGGGCGCCGCCCTTCTGCAGGACCATACGCGCCAGGGAGGGTGTCATCTCCGGTCGCAGCGCGAGATCGCGGTTGCTCTTGTCCTGGAAGGTGTAGAGCTGATCGACGATCTCTTCACCCGCCTTGCGGACATAGAGCTCGGCGGACTCAACTACCGGGGCGTCATACTCCTCAAAGCCGAAGAGTCGCGCCACTTCGCGAAAGTGGCCAAAGAGCCACGTACGCAGGCGCATGTCCTCCGGGAAGAAGTCACGGGTACCACGGGGGGGAGACAGATTCATGATGGAAAGAGTCGGGGGTGGCGACGATAGTGGCAAGGTCTTGTTGCCGCGGCGGGCGGCATTCGCCGCTATCTGACCTCGAGGAACACGGGGTTCGAGTAAAACCAGAGATCGGTCCAGGGGTTTTCACCGATGGGATCCTGCTCCGGTTCCTGCTCGGTACCATTCGTACCGCGCACACGCAGATACATGTTGGTGTGCAGGTCACGGAGGGTATGTGTCACCGTGTGGTAGTCCCCCTCCGTCTTCCACGCACCAGGGCCGAAGCGGGCGATGACCTTCGTGCTCGGGTTTGTGTTGGGGTCGGTGCCGCTCGCCGGGCCGGCATCTCCACCGGCGACCAACCCGGTGATCAGGTCAACGCGGGTCACAGCGGGGTCGTCGCCATGGGAGTTGGTTGCCCGCGGATCGCGGAAACGGATGGTCACGACTACGTCCGCTCCTGCCTGCATGGCCACTGTCGAACCGATGTTGGCCTCAACGCCGGCGGCGCTGGCGGTGACATACAGCTCCGAAATGAGGTCTCCCGTGGTGACGAAGATGTGTCCATGACGCAGGCCCTCGAGAATGCCATCGTAACTCTTTTCGGCCCACACATAGGTCTTGGAGAACTCACCGGGCCAGAAATCTGACCCGCCTTCGCGCCAGTTGATATGAGAGTCGGAGTTGGCTGTGATCCACCAGTGCCGGCCTTCGCCAAGCATGGCATCCCAGAAGCCGCC
Organism: uncultured Gemmatimonadaceae bacterium; assembly: GCA_937919035.1. Classification (GTDB taxonomy): domain Bacteria; phylum Latescibacterota; class UBA2968; order UBA8231; family UBA8231; genus UBA8231. The sequence goes on along the minus strand of CALFPI010000024.1, from coordinate 709 downwards.
GACGCGCGCCGCCATCTGATCGAAGCCGCCCAACGTTGGCGAGTTGCTATACGAGCCACGCGGGCCCTCGCGGCGGCGGCCCTCGCGGTCAAGGGTTTTTGCCTGGTGTCCCGGTGCGCCGGCCATGCCAACGGCAACACCCGGCGCGGTATCGTTCCAGTTGCGCAATTCTTCGGGAGAGGTGGCGCCATAGACACCCGTATCGGTTGCCGACCGGGACGGATGGTTGGCAATGATGACGGGTCTGGGTGACAACGTGTCCATCACCTGCAAGGCCTCCAGCATGAGGGCTTCGCTGTCGCGCCCCGGGTCGGCGGGCCAGGGCTCCACTCTGTCGAACCTGGCTTCCAGGTCGCGCCGCCTCTCGGCTTCGTCGGACGTCCGGGGCAGGATCATACTGGAGTGATCGGCGCCCGGTGTGTCGAGTTCGAGCCCGGCAAACTGCACGACTTCCGGCACGACCTGGCGGGATTGCACCAGTTCCGGGTAGGCCAGGTCGAAATTGACCTTGCTGTGCTGCGGCCCTCCGTGGTCGGTGGCAACGACCCAGCTCAACCCATAGTAGCGCGCCATGGCGGCATTCATGCCGATCGGATAAATGGCGTCGCCGGCAATGATCGGTGCGGGCGGCGAGGCGTCTCTGTTCCAGCCGACGCTGTAGCGGCTGTGGATGTGGTGATCGCCAGCGAGCCAGCGGGGCCCGTCGGTT
>CALFPI010000023.1 GCA_937919035.1 uncultured Gemmatimonadaceae bacterium | reverse complement strand
CATGCTCCAGGGGGCGCCCGTCGATGCCGCAGCGTCCGAAAGGTACGGAGATGCCAACTTCGTCCGAGCTCCCTGTCGGTGATTCAATAGCTTCTCCCACATGCAGTTGCAGCTCTCTTGCCAGGGCCTCGGCTTCCTCTGCGGGCGTGACATTCACGGGCTCGAAAGCTGCCGCCACCCTTCGAGCCCGGAACAGGATCGCATACCCGAAGAGACGCGACCGCAGGACAGCCTGACGATCCACCTCCATCAGCGCAGCTGGTCGGGGTTCTGCGCGACCTTGCGGAAGGCCTCGGCAAACTGATCGATCACAGCGGGCCGATAGTGCTTGAACCAGGGGATGCCGTAACACCGTCCCGGTAGCGACTCCGTTACCGGGAGACTGCCTTCCGGCTGCCGTAAATCCCTGTCGGAGAATGCAATCCGGGTAGGCTTGCCGTCGCCGAAGACATCATACTCATTCAGCATGGGATGCGTGTGCATGAGGATGTTTGCACCAGGCCGGGTCTGAAAGCCGGACCCCTCGCATTCTGCGTTGACTGCCTCGCAGAAACGCGCTACCGGCACGTTGTCCATCTCTTCCGGTACGTACAGGCCCTTGGCCGCATACCACCCCCCCATCGTGCTCCCCGATTCCTTCGCCGGGCGATGCGGTCGGATGCCGGGCACACCTTCCAGTTGATCCCAGAAATAGTTCATCGCCTTCTGGATCTCGACAACACGTGCATCATAGCCCCGAAGTTGCACCCGGCCCACCGCCGAGGACAGCTGATGCATTCTGTATTTGTATCCGCCAATGGGCATACCTGCCAGGCGGCTCAAATCCTGGGTTTCGAGGCCCCCGATGCGCTCGTAGTGGCCGAAAGCGGCGGCAAGTTCAAAGATTTCCGTGTCATTCGTAAGCAGAAAGCCGCCCTCGCCGCAGGCCAGCGATTTCCCCGACATGATCGACATGGCACCGACGTCACCGATCGTCCCCAGCAAACGCCCCTTGTAGAGCCCCCCCTGTGCGTGTGACACGTCCTCCACGACCTTGAGACCGTGTTTCCGCGCGATCTCCATGAGAGGATCCATATCCGTCGGATACCCTGAGTAATGGACAGGGACGATGGCCCGCGTGCGAGGCGAGATGTGCCGCTCGATATCGGCCGGGTCGAGGCAGAGACTGTGAGGTTCCATCTCAGCAAACACCGGCGTGGCGCCCAGAGAGTAGACCTGCAGGGAGCTGCCCCAGTAGGTCATGCTCTGTGAAATGACTTCATCCCCGCGCCGCACACCACAAGCCCACAGAGCCGCCTGAATCGCGGCGGTGCCCGTGCTGTGACACAGCACATGGCGTGTACCGAAGTAGTCGACCAGATCCGCTTCGAATTTGTGTGTCACATCCGTCGCGGACATGGCACCCCGGCGCAGAACCTCCAGCACGGCCTGCTCATCTTCCTCCGTGATGATGGGCCAGGTGAACATATCACCTGCATCCCCGGCCAGCGCCTTGCTGCCACCCCGAATCGCCAGTTGCGTGCCGTGAGTTGTTGCAGTCATATCCTTGTTCCTCAATAAGTTATGATCGATCACCTAGGTGCAAATGAGAGGCTCTTGGATCTCCATGTGGCAACCGGAGCGCTCGGCCACAATCATGACGAGCCCAGTTTCTTCAATTCCGCCACGGAAGGCATCTGGTTGTGCTCCCAGACCCGTTGAATAACCCCATCTTCAATGTAGGCCAGACGGGGATAGCCATGACGCCAGGTGAGGCGCATGAAATCAGAGCTTGAAACTGAAGCAATCTTGTAGCGGGGCCGCATCTGCTCCACAAACTCCGCCAGGTACGGCGAGTCCGGGGGAAACTCGTTGAGGGCGATGATCTGTGGCAATCCGGGCGTGTCGGCCCAGTCGTTCAATTTTGGCACGGTTGCCTTGCAGCGACCACACCGCGGACTGAAAACCTCGATGAGATAGGCTCCCTCCCTCAGATCAACTCCTTCCAGCCCTTTCAGTTCGATATCCGTCAGGCGGACGCCTGCTTTCAGATCAGAACTGGCGACCCGTTCCGATTCCGGGGCGAAGCGAAGCACGAGCAAACCCAGGGCGACGACGCCCGCTCCCACCACGAGCCGCTGCGCTGGCGGCCACGAGGACGCCGTCCAGCGAGTCGTCCCCCAACGCCAAGCCACAAGCAGAAGGGCGAGCATGAAGAGATCCTCCAGCAAGGCCTCCCCCGGTGTACGTTCCGTCAGTGTGCCAAAGCAGCCACAATCAATCTGGGCATCCTGCTGCCAGGCAAAGGCCGTTATACCGATAAAAAGAACCATCATGGCTGTGGCCACGGGCATGATGATACGTGGCCGCCAACAGGCGATGAGCGCAGCACCAATGAATACTTCCAGGGGGGCCAGTACGAGGGCCAGGCGCCCGAGTTGGGGCCAGATCTCGCGACTTGCATCCAGCAGTTCTACATACGAGATCGCCTCCCAGTAAAAGACGACGGGCTCGTACGACTTGGCGATGCCGGCGATGACGAATACCGCCCCCATGAGCAGGCGGGCCATCGCGCCAGCGGTGAGCACGCCACTGGCAGAGGAATGGTGGTTCTCAGTCATGAATCGGACTCCTTGGGTGCGGTGAATCTGGGCATTGTCGCCGGCGGCCACAATGCCCACGCAGAGTTTTCGCCGCCGCCATGGGAACCGGGCCGGGCAGGCAGGTGGGAAGCGTCGAGGGCGCCCTTCAGGGCGCAGCAGACCGACAGGTGCGATGGGGGGGGCTCCGGCAAGCCGCCCACCGGCTATGTAGCGGTCCTTGCCACGTCCTGTCAGCCCTGTCGTGCAGAGGGCCGTCAGCCGCTATGGGATGAATCCTCGGTGTCGGTCCTCTCAGTGGGGCCCGCAGTATTGCTGATCCTGCCAAAGGCATCATCGATGGCTGTATCGGCAATCCGGGTATACTGGCGACGGACAAACACCATGAAGAAGGCAAGCATCAGAAAAACGATGACGGATTGACCTACCTGCAGCAGCGCATTGATGCCACTCGTGTTCTTCAGCACCAGCGCTGACAGGCCCAACCAGATGCTGACGACGTAGACGATGAGCACTGCTCCCACCCGACCCACCCGGAGATCCTCGAGGCGATGATGGATGTGATCGCGTCCTGTGAACTCAATCCATTGGCGGAAACTGCGTACTTGTCCTGTGCTGACGCGCATGACCGTGGTGAAGGTCATGTCGAAGATGGGCACGCCGAGGATCAGAATGGGGACGATGAGCCCAACGATGTGATGGCTGGCCCAGTCCCCCATCACTGCCAGGGCGGACACCATGAAGCCAAGAAAAGTGCTGCCTGCATCGCCGAGGAAGATCCACGCACGCTGCCCGGGGCGGAAGTTGTAGACAAGAAAACTGAGACACGCACCCAGCAGCGGCAGGGCAAGGAACATCATATCGAACTGTGAATTCTGCCACGCCACAAGACCGAAGAACATCGCGTTGATTGCCGTCGACCCGGCGGCAAGCCCATCCATGCCGTCGAGGAAATTCACCGCATTCGTGATGCCCACGACCCAGATGGCAGTGAGCAGCCATTCGCCAACCATGCCCAGCAGTGTATCCGGCAGGAACGATATGACGACACCGAAGTGGATCAGGATTGCCACAGCCACCAGCTGTGCCAGCAATTTCCAGCGCGCCGACAGTTCGCGCAGATCATCAACGAGACCGACGACGAGAATGAGTGTGCCGGCAAGGGCAACACCCTTGAGTTCGTCAGTGAAGGCAAAATTGCGCAGAACCGTCACGGCGAAGGATAGGTAAATGGCCACGCCGCCGAGCAGTGCCGTTGGCACTCCGTGGGCCTTGCGTCCTGCAGGCACATCCATCGCCCCAATGCGAGAGGCCAGAGCATAGATCACCGGTGTGACAACGAAGCCCACACCAAAGGACAGCAGCAGCAGATAGGCCCAGTGCAGTCCCGATTGACTGAGCAGGTCCCGCGCCTCGCCGCTGAGCAGGAACAGGACAAAGATGGTCACCGCGAGCTTGTCCATGGACCATGGCCGAAGCGTGTCGCCGTCCTCCTTCATACGCCGAAAACCTGATCAGCGGCGGCAATGACCTGTTGCGCCTGGTCATCGGAGAGCGACGGATACAGAGGCAGAGACAAGGCTGTATCGAGCATCGATTGCGTCCCAGGAAAGCTCCCGACAGAGTCGAGGGCTGCGTGTAGCGATGCTCCCACCGGCCGGCGGGCGGCAATACCCAGGGCCTCGAATGCAGCCAACGAATCGTCCAACCGTCCCGGCTCCAGAGAGATGACATATCGGTAGGTGATATCGGCGGCATCCGCTGGCGGCCGCTGGGCGGGCCAGCCTCGGCACGCTGCGTCGTACCGTGCCGCAAGCGAACGTCGTCGTTGCAGCAACTCGGGCAGGCGACCTAGCTGCACGCGCCCGATGGCGGCACCGACATCGGTAAGTTTATAGTTCCATCGCCGCCGGTCCACCGGCAACCCATCATATTCCCGGAGTTCAGCCACCAGCTGGGCGAAACCGGCATCGTCCGTCAGTACCATACCCCCCTCGCCACCCGTGGTGATAACCTTCGTCGCAAAGAAGGAACAGACTGCGGCAACACCCAGGCCCCCCACACCGTCGGCACCCAGAGCCATAGCCAGGTCTTCGATGACGGGCAGACGCTTAGCCAGCTGGGCGGTGGCCGCCGCCGGTCGTCCAAACATGTGCGGCACAATGACGGCAACACAAGCTCCCGCATCGGGAGGCGCATCGTCCATGTTTCCTGATCGGCCCGACACATCCGCAAGCGCCGGAATCCCTCCGGCCCCGTGGGTCGCGTGAACGAGTGCCGAGCATACATAACTCGGCATAAGCACCCTCTGCCCTGCGACATTCAGAGCCTGCAGCGCCAGTTGCAGAGCCGCTGTCCCGGAGGAGGTAGCCACGCCATACCGCCGACCTGTGGCGCCGGCGACTTCCTCCTCAAAGGCCGCCACAACAGGGCCGGCCGCTACCTGCCCACTGGCAACAACTGCATGAGCCGCAGCGGCTTCCGCCTCCCCAAGGTCCGGGCAAGAGTGCGGAATCCGGATGGCCTTCATGAATGATCGAGCCCGAACCACATCAGTTGGCGAAGAACGAGCGTACCTGGTCGGCGACGTAGTCCACGGTGTCGTCCGCCATTTCCGGGAAGATGGGCAGGCTCAGAATCCGGCGGCACGCCTCCTCACTCACCGGGTGCGCCCCCAATCCGTCGCCAATGAATGCGTACGCATCGGTCAGGTGCAGTGGCATCGGATACATCACGGCCGTGCTGACGCCGACGCCCCGCAGGAACTCAGCCAGCCCATCACGTTGTTGTGTGCGTACCGTGTAGAGGTGGTATACGTGTCTGGCCCCCGCCGCCTCGGCAGGCAACTGCAGGTCACCCACACCCTCCAGCCGTTCGGCGTAGCGCCGGGCGATCTGTCGACGATGTTCATTCCAGCCTTCCAGGTGCGGCAGCTTGACGCCGAGTACGGCCCCCTGCAGTCCATCCATGCGGTTGTTGTACCCAAGTTCATCATAATGGAACTTGGGCCCTGCGAGAGGCATGCCGTGATTGCGCAGGGATCGCAGACGCGTCGCCAGGGCTTCGTCGTCTGTCGTGATCCCGCCAGCATCTCCGAAGGCGCCCAGATTCTTGCCGGGATAGAAGGAGAAACATCCGGCGCGTCCCATACTCCCGGCTGTGGCCTGACCCTGCCGAGCCCCCTGAGCCTGAGCGGCATCCTCGATCACATCGATGTTGTGGCGATCGGCGATCTGGCGCAGTGCCGTCATATCCGCCGGGTGACCGTATATGTGCACGGGCAGGATCACCTTCGTCCGTTGTGTGATCGCCGCCTCCACAAGTTCGGGATCCAGGCATAGGTGCGCGTCCTCGACATCAACAAAAACCGGACGGGCGCCCACATGGCAGATCGCCTCACCGGTAGCCCCAAACGTATGGGGCGTAGTGATAACTTCATGCCCCGGACCGACGCCCAGGGCACGCAAGGTGAGAATGAGAGCGTCTGTGCCATTGCTGACACCGACACAGTGCTCGACACCGCAGTAGCCGGCATAGGCTTCTTCAAAGGCCTTCACCCTGGGGCCGAGAATGAACCCGCACGAGCCGATCACGTCAGCGACGGCGGCGTCTATCTCCTGCCGAATCGCCGCATGCTGTAGCGACAGATCGTTCATCGGCACCTGCGTGACGGCAACCGTACCTGGAGCGGTCATTCTATCTCTCCTAGAGGATGAAATGTCGCAGAGGGACGAATCCCTCGGCGTAGGTTACGCGCCCCTGGATGCCGCGGAAA
>CALFPI010000022.1 GCA_937919035.1 uncultured Gemmatimonadaceae bacterium | reverse complement strand
GGCCTCGGCAATGGTCCGCCCAATCACGCGCCCGAGTTCGCCGCTGGCGCCGGTGATGATCGCCACTTTTCCTGTCAGGTCCAAGGTGATCACGAGTAGTCTCCTGGTGGATCGGGTCTGCCGCAGGTTGTTGTGCGGTCGGTTGATTGTTCAAGCCGAGTGTACGGAAAACAGGAGCGACTGCGAACCCCGTGCACCAAACTGAATCCCGCCTCTTGCTGGGGGTGGCCACGCGGGACTCGCAGTCGTGCGCGGGCTGTGCTATCCTGATACCACACAAAAAGCCACTCTCCTGGTAACCTGGCTGGGAAGGAAGACATGTCGAAGGCGAAGTCCCATCGACTCAGTGATACACAAGTTCAGACGTTCATCTGCGACGGGTTTCTGCGTTTGGATGCAGGGGTGCCGATGGCGGTACACGATGCGGTGCGCAGCAAGCTGCAGTGGATGCTGGATGAGGACTACAACCCGGGCAACAATGTTCTGCCCCGCGTGCCCGAGATGCAGCAGATCCTGGATGCACCTGTCGTTCGCGGCGCCCTGCAGAGTGTGCTTGGCGAAGACTACGTGCTGCACCCGCACCGCTTCTGCCACAGCAATCTGCCGGGTGAGGAAACAGCGGACGGACCGGTGGCGGGCGCCGGATCGACGGCGTTCGTCGGCTGGCATCAGGACTCGCACAGCCCTCTCGCTAGGCCGCGACACCATCTGCCTCGCTATGCGATGCTGCTCTACTATCCGCAGGACACACCGATGGAACTGGGGCCCACACAACTGATCCCGGGTACACAGTATTGCCGGAGCATCGGTGCCGACGCGAAGGCGCGCGGCCTGCAGGCCAGCGGCCTGGCTGGTACGTGCTGGTTGGTGCATTTCGACGTCGCCCACGGCGCCTCGCTCAATCTGGGCCACGGCTGCCGACATATGGTCAAGTTCGTCTTTGCCCGGGTGTCGGAGCCGACCGCGCCGAGCTGGGACTGTGGCAGCCGTGCATGGCAACACCCGCCGGATATCCTCAATCCCCACGCTCAGGATGTCCTCTGGCAAAGGGTATGGCACTGGCTCTGTGGCCAGGAACCATCCCCATCGGCGGTCGAGCCAACAGCCGCCGAGATCGAGTCTCTGCTGGGTATCCTGGTGGACGACGGCGACCTGCCGGCTCGCCTGCGCGCCTGCAGCGGTCTGGCACATCCGGCGGCAGCTGCCGCCGTGGAGGTCCTCGTCGAGTCGTTCAACGGGCCTGAGCCACTGCGTCAGAACGCCATCTATGCCCTGGCAGGGATCGGGCCGGCAGCCGTACCGCGATTGGTCGAGCACCTGCAGAAGAACCGGTCCGGCCAATGGGGGGAGGGTGCCTTCGTGCCGGAGGACAGTGCCTACGCGCTGGCCGCCATCGGGCGGGCGGCGCTGCCCGAACTGGAGGCCCTGTCACGCCACGACGACGAGTGGGTTCGCATCAACGCACTGTTCGCCATCGGCGAGATCGGCGTCGCTGCAGCTGCTTGCCTGCCGGCGCTGCGCACGGCGCTGACCGATCCTTCCCATCGTGTGGTGCGCACAGCCCTCGATGCCCTGGGGCAGATCGGTCCGGCAGCGGCCCCGGCTCTGAGCGATGTTGCCGCTCTGCTGCAGACGGAGCATCACCAATGGGGCGAGCCCTTGCTTCGCGGCTGGAGCGGCGCCGACCAGATTCGGGTCAACGCCTCGATGGCGCTGCTGCGCATGGGACCCCGCGTGCCGGGCATCGAGCCACTGCTGCTGAGTATGCTCGGTGATACCTGCGGTTATGTGGACGGCTTCGCCATAGAGGCCTTGCTGCGCCTCGACACGCCCGCTGCGCTTCGCGGCGCGTTGCACCATCTGCGTACGCACCGCTGGGATGACACGCTTATCCGCGGCGTGCGCACATACTGAGCGGGGCTACCGGGCGGACAGCCCGGCTTCGTCGAGCAAGGCCAGATGAAACCCGTGCCAGTCATCGAGGTCGTTCAGGTCCGTCCCGAGCCATTGCTTGTCCGACTCTGGAAGACCCAGCATGTCACGCGTCTGCGTTGCCCCGGGCTCGGGCTTGACGAAGGCTAGCACCCGTTTGTTGAACTGCTCGATCGCCGCGGGTGTCAGACTTTCGGGCTTCGCATTCTGCTGCACCCACGCTTCAAAGGCGAGATAACCCGGCTGCGTCTGGTTGACGAAAGCAACGGCGGCAGCAGGCTCGATTCCAAAAGCCTCCAGTAGCGCGCCGTCGAAGCCGCCCTCACCGGCGCGGTAGCCATCGGCCAGCATCCCCCTGGCGGCGAGGCGCATCTTGAGCCAGAGCCTGGGCAGATGTGCCAGGCCCAGCGGGCCCTTGGAACGGGTACTTATGAGCGGAACGTGGGTATTCATGTTGGCGTCATCCTTCTGTCGGTGATGCGTACGAGGTTCGTGCACCGATGCTATCAGGCAGCCGGTGGCCTGTCAGGGATTGACACCTGCGTCGATCGGCCGAAACGTGTGCAGCCACACCAGGGCCTCTTCATCCCACTGCATACCCTTGTGCATACTCAGGATCACGTCCTTGTAGGCTCCGAGAGAGACATACCCCTCGGCGATGGCATCTTCCTCCGTCATGTCGCCGAGCCTTTGCCGGCGCAGTTCGGCCAGTTCGAAACGCCTGCCTTCCAGCTCAAACTCCTCCCCCGGGTAGGCGTAGACGCCGTTGCGGCGCTGTTGCGTCTTTTCACCACGCAGGACTGCTTGCACCATGCTCTTGTTGGTCACGAGGCGTGCGACATCACAGGTCTTTTCAGGATACTCCATATGCTTCTGCACTCCGGGATCAGATGGTGAATGTTTGCTATAAGATCAGGCGTCATGCGGCAGATTGCTGAAATCGTATTCCGGTTGCCAATCGAGCCGTTGGTACGTGGATGCCATGTCGGCATGGTCTGTCGCCATGGGCGTACTGAGCGCCCAGAACACTTCGAAACCGAGGTCCGCTACCAGCAGCGCCCGGCGGGCGATCTCACCGATGTCGCGACGGTCGACGAACTGCCAGTTACAACTCGTTGCCTGGTGGCCGTACTTGTCGCAACAACTGTCCATGTCGGTGATGTAGGCGGGACGGATCGCTGCCACACCGATTCCGTGGTCATAGTGCATCTGACGGGCGATGACCTCCTGACAGATCTTGGTGTGGCTGTAGATGCCCTCGCCGCGTAACGGCAGATCGGCGTGCAGAAAGGTGCCCTCTTTCTGCCAGTGATGCACCACGCCGATGCTGGAGATCAGTGACACACGCGGGATGCCTGCAGCAACGGCTGCGAACAGCAGGTTCGCCGTGCCCTTCACATTGGCATCGTACGGTGCCACGGGTGTGTCGTACGACCCGGCCTGCCGTGACGCCATGTGGGCGATGACGATTCCGTCGACGCCTTCCACAGCACGCTGCACGGTGTCGAGGTCGGCGACACTGCCCATGACTTTCTCGTGCGTCGTATCGAAGTCGCTCACATCCATCAGGCGCAGATCCGCCTTGCCCTCGAAGGGCACGACCAGTCCCTGTCCAAGGTACCCGCCCGCACCTGTCACCAGAATCTTCACCTCCCTCGCCCTCCTCTAGTTTGCTGCTGCACTTACAGACCTTGATACGCGTATGGCGGTTCGATTGCCCGGCGACCGATGTCGACGGGATCCTCCATGAATTTGAACAGATACGTCTGCCGTGCCCCAATCACACCTGCAGGCTCGTCCCAGTACTGCAGCGAACGCAGTTCGCGGATCCGGTGGAACGGACGCTCGGTCCTGATGTGAAAAGCCACGTCGGCATCGGTTTCGTTCACGACGTAGACTAGATCGTGAAACTTCGTGTGCACCACGCGGCATTCCAGTTGCGTGAGCCTCTCACCTTGCGGCCCGGTAACACGGACCGGCCGTGCCACGGCGGCACGGTCCAACAGGATGTCGACAAAATCCCGCAACGTGGCCAGCGTTGGTGATCCGGCAAAGATATACAGCTGCCCGGCGCCGATCGATTTACGCAGCAGCAGGGCCTGCCCCGTGCGGGCGGCCAGGACATTTGCCCCCGATACAGCCAGTTCCTGCAACAGGCCCTCGGTCTGCACCGCGGAACCGTCGCCCGTATAGAAATCGTCGGCCAGAACATCCGCTGTCATCTGCCGGGCTTCGCCGAAGTCGACGCGACGGCTGAAGCTCTGGTCGTACCCCTGTTCTGCAGGGCCCAGGCCAAACACCTGGGGGACGGCGACGGATTCGATCTCTACTCCCCAGCGGCTCAGGTAGTCCTGCTCGCGCCCGTATTCGTCGGTGATGCAGGATTCCGGCAGCAGCACGACGGTGCCCCCCGCCTGCAGATAGGTGTCAACGGCGTCGAAGACCGCTGCAGGCATGTGTTGCACCGCCGGCAGGATGAGGATCCGGAAGTTCTCTGCCTTGCCATGGAGCAGTTGCCGCTCGGAGACAAAAGTGACGGGCGTATCGAGGCGGGAGACGGCGTTGTAGGTCAGGGTCAGGGCACCGAGATAGGGTGTGGTTTTCGCCTTGAGCAGAGCGTAGGGAACTTGCAGAATGGAGCTCTTGGAGTAGTGGATCGCCACCGACGCAGGCAAGTTCCAGAAGGAGGCGATCTCCGCCCCCAGCCGCCTGACATCCAGCGCCACACGCATGTGCTCGTAGACTTCGTCGAGATCAATACGGCCCTGCATGGGGGCCCTCAACGTCATCTGTGGATAGCAGCGGGAGGGCTGTTTGGGCCACCAGAACTTGGCGATGGTGGATTTTCCGTGCAGGAATCCTTTGAGAACATCGTAGGCGCTGCCGCCAAATTCGGGATCGACGACAGGCTTGGGTGCATCGGCCAGGGCCCGCAGCAGATCCAGGCTGAGCAGGTTTGAGCCTTCGTGGAGAATGACGTCATCGAGCTCGTTGATGATCAGCTCCTCGTCGATGCCGCTGGTACCGTTTGCCGCCGATGTCATGGACGAGGTGCCCCCCGCGCAGATGGCCACATCTGCATCCAGTTCGCGGATGTTGTTGCGCGCCCACAGGAGGATGTCGGTGAACCTGCGGGTGTTCCAGCAGGTCCAGTCGAACCAGGCGGCGCGGTTCGTAGCGGCATCCGGCACACCATCCGGCGCCGCCGGTGGCACGATCTGCTCGACAGCGACGAATTGCTCTCCCCAGGCAGCGTTCAGAGCTTCGATGCCACCATACTTCTGCGCCAGCCAGGCGTGATACATGGCGATGGATTCGTCGCAGTAACAGATGTACATCAACTCATACTGGACGATGTTGTAGAGCAGGTTCGGTGCGTGTCGCCATTCGTGAACATGTTCGTTGTTGTACTGGCGTACCGCCGCCCGGACGGCGTCGCTCTCCATACAGATAACGACGTTCTCCTTGCGCCCTCCCATCGCCCATTGATCCTTGATCAGGTGGCCGCACCATCCCCGCCAACCCACACGCCGCGCCGATTCATTCTGTTGATGGGTTCGGTATACCGGGGACCACTCAATGTCGTAGCGCGACCCACCACCTACGGCATAGGACTCGACACGGTGATCATCCGGGGCGAAGAACTTCAACAGGGGCCCATGATGGTGGTAGTTCATCGCGTAGAGCACGGTCGGTCTGCCGTTGTCATCAACGAAGCTGTTGCCAGCGATCCTGAGAGACGATAACTCGGGCAGATCCGGCACCGCCGGTACCGGTATGTTGGAGTCATCTTCGTCGTCGGCGTGCACCATGCCGCGAGCAAAGGCATCCAGTTCCGTGATGTGGTCACCCACCAGCCGCAGTGCATCGGTCAGGTCCTTCCGACGCCAGTCCTCATCATTGGTCCATGGGTAGAGGCACCGCGCCTTGAGGGCGATGTCGGCAACCAGTTCCGCCGCCTCGGCGTACAGGGTCTGCCGCCCCCCCATCTGTGCGACATGAATGGCCTCGCGCAGGCGGATCGTATCCCTCTGCAACTGCTGCTGCAATCTGTGGATCTCCGGCGGCAGCGGCGCCTCTGCCAACATGTAGGTGTAGCAGGACTGATTCTGGTTCTGCAGACAGCTGATGCTGTCGCCGGGTGCAGGAATCACGGGCGCACCCACGGCATCATGTTCGGCGCAGATGCGCAGGTGGCGCACATAGACTGGTGCGTCGACGCTGGCCCCCAGATTGAGGGTGAACTCACGGATCCGGGAGAAGTCGAAGGCGCGGTTTCCCTGCGTGGTCTGCATGGGGTCGATATGGAGGATCAGATGCGTAATCCCCTGCGGCAGCATGATGCGCCCCCCCATCGAGATCCTGTCGCCATACTCCCGTTCCGGCGAGAGCAGCGACACCGCATCTTCGGCGATCACGCCGCCGGTGACGGCGCCACTGGGGCGAAACAGGGTGATCTGGATTGAGCCGCCCGCCCAGGATGGCTCGATGTCACGCAGTTGCAGCAGCCCCGTGAGTTCCCCGGCAGGCTGACCGTCACCAAAACCGGCGGCACTGATACGGACGTTGGCCGGTAGCGGCGACGAATCGTCCCCGGTGAAGCTGAAAACGTTCATGCCCCCGGCAACCGGCGCATGCGCAAGCCACCACCACCGGGCACGATCTCGCCGCGCCGTACCGTCGCCGCTGCCACCAGCAGCTCGTTGCCGGTGCGCAGCCCATCGTAGCTGTCCTCAAAGAGAAATTCACCCTCGCGTCGTTCCAGCACAGCGATGTCTGCGACCGTACCGACACGTAGCGTACCCAACTCGTCCTCGAGACCCAGGACCTGCGCCGGTCGTGTCGTCGACATGTTGACCACATCCATCAGCGACAGGCCCAGCATGAGAAACTTGCTCATCGTTGTCGGCATGTCATAGACCGGCCCATGCAGATTGGCCGTGTGCAGGTCGGTGCTGATCGTTGTCGGCGGCAGGCCCTGTTCGATACAGGCTTCAGCCACTTCCCACATACACGAGCCCGAGCCGTGGCCCACGTCGAAGATCACGCCGCGCTCGGCGGCGGCGCGCACCGCAGCAAAGACGCGGTTGTTCTCGTCGAGGATCCGTGTGCTGCCACTCTTGAAGCAGTGTGTGATGCAGTCCCCCCCCTCCAGATGGTCCAGCATCTCGGGAATCGACATGGGACATTCGCCGATGTGGACCATCAGCCACGTGCCCGAGTCCCGCGCCGCCCGCACGGCCTGACGGAAGTGATTCCAGCCTTGTTCCCCGTCGCCGATCAGATGTTTTCCGGCGCGGATCTTCACCCCCACCGCCACGCCCGGATGCTCATCGATGGTCCGCACCACGCCTTCCGGGTCGGCGTAGCGTGGGTCTAGCAGTTCGCCTAGATTGCGCGCCGAAAGCCCCATACAGGACAGATTCACCAGACCCAGAATCTGCGTGCGGGCCCGATCGATCACCTCACGGCGGAAATGGCCGAACTGATAGGACCCCGCCGTACCGGTGTCGACCATCGTGGTCACACCACCAGCGGGGCAGAGCGGATCGGGATCGAGCCCGAAGGGGGAATGCGGATAGACATGGACATGCAGATCGATCAACCCCGGCATGACCAGCAGGCCCCGGGCGTCGATCGTGTGTTCTGCCGTCACGCCTTCCGCCCGACTCACGACAGCGGTAATTCGACCGCCCGTAACGAGCACGTCGTGCACACCATGTAGTCCCTGCGACGGGTCGATGACCTCGCCGCCCTGGATCAGCACATCACATTCCATCCCTCATGTCTCCCTTTCAGACCGTCAGGAACTGCCCATGGACCTGCACAAGAAGTACGAACTGCGGCGGGTGATCAACGCTTGCGGCAAAATGACCCATCTGTCCGGTGCCATCGTCCTGCCCGAAATCGCGGCGGCTGCAGCTGAATCGATGCGCCATTTCTTCGTGCTCGACGAACTCCAGGCAGCTGCGGGGCGCATCATTGCCGAGGCGAGCGGCGCCGAGAGTGGCTGCGTCACCGCCTGCACCGCAGCCGGGATTACCCTCAGCGTCGCCGCGTCGATGACGGGCACGAGCATGGCCAAGGTATATCAATTGCCGGATACCGACGGCATGTCCAACCGCGTGCTGATCCAGAAGGGGCATTGCGTCAACTACGGGCAACCGGTGACGCAGGCGATCCGCCTCGCCGGCGCCCGTCCGGTGGAAGTGGGCGTCGTCAACCGGTGCAGCGAAGGTGAATTGCGCCACGAACTGGAACGGGGCCACGTCGCCGCCATCGTACACGTGGAATCACACCACACGGTGCGCTTCGGTTGGGTGCCACTGGCTCGTGTCGCCGCACTGGCTCACGAGTTCGGCGTCGCCGTCATCGTCGATGGCGCCGCGCAGGATCTGCGCCTGCGCGAGCTCATTGCCGACGGGGCCGACATCGTTATTACCAGCGCCCACAAGTTTCTCTGTTCCACCACGGGGGGTGTTGTCGCCGGGCGCAAGGATCTCATCGACGCCGTGTATCTGCAGAACCGCGGCATCGGTCGTCCGATGAAAGCCGGCAAGGAGGCCATCATCGGCGCCATGGCCGCCCTGGAGTACCGCAGTCAGCAGGACATGACGGCGTGGACCGCCGAGCAGGACCGAAAAGTGCAGCGCATCCTCGATGCATTGTCTGGCGTACCGGGCCTGGCCCTGGGTGTCGATGCGGATCCCAACGGGTGCCCCTTCTCGCGGGCCCGGCTGACACCGGACCCTGATGTCACGGGC
>CALFPI010000021.1 GCA_937919035.1 uncultured Gemmatimonadaceae bacterium | reverse complement strand
GTCGTGGCGTTCGGCGGTAGCGACGAGGTTGAAAGCGGCCCGCTGGGTGAATCCTGTCTTGAGCCCGTCCAGTCCCCGGAAACGCCCCAGCAGACGGTTGGTCGTGTACAGGGTGAACTCACCGCCCCGAAAGGGCCGTATGCGGGTGGATGACCACTCGAGGATCTGTGGATGATGCAGCAGCGCCCGGGCGATGGTGGCCAGATCATGCGCCGTCGTGCGATTGCCCTCACCGGCAGGTGTGTCATCGAGGCCGTGCACGTTGACGGCGCGTGTGGAATCGAGCCCCAACTCGGCCGCCTTGGCGTTCATCAGAGCCACGAAGCCATCAACGGTACCGCCGATATGCTCGGCGACGGCGGCGCACGCGTCATTGGCCGAGCTTATGACGATCGCCGCCATCAGTTCACTGAGGGGAAAGACCTCGCCCTGTTTGAGAAAGACCTGTGAGCCCCCCATGCGACTGGCCCAGGCCGACGTGTAGACCGAGTCGCTCAGACTGTAGCGACCCGCTTCGACGGCATCCATGACGACAAGCTGCAGCAACAGTTTCTGTGTGCTCGCTGGCGATCGACGGACATCGGCATTGTATTGGTAAAGGACCGTGCCGGTCTCGGCCTCGATCAGAAGGGCTGTAGCAAACGGCGGGTCCTCGCCTGGATCGTACTGTGCGGCATCTGTCGCTGTGCTGAGCGCCAGGGCGGCGGCAACAGACAGAATGCGCCACGAACACCGGGCGTTGTTCAACCAGGGCATCACGTCTCCGTCAGGATGATTTTTTTGGGAAGATATTGGGAAGCTTGGTACGGGGACTGTCAGGGAAGGAATGGAGAAAGTAGCGGTGGTACAGACACGCGGCAACCACGACGGAGGGAATGCTGTGACACATCGAGTACTCATTGCTGGTATGGTCCACGAGACGCACACGTTTCTGGCGCAGACAACCAGCATGGCCGGATTCGAAGCTATGCTCTGGGTGCGTGGGCCGGAGATGCTGCAAAGGTGCGCCGGCGACGCCTCGCCCATGGGTGGGGCGCTGGATGTAGCCGCCGCCCATCACTGGGACGTGATCCCGTCACGCTACGGCGCGACCATGCCCTCCGGTACGGTAACCGACGACATCCTCGAAACGTGGTGGACCGAGGTGCGATCCGACCTCGATGCGGCGCTGGCCGGGGGGGGACTGGATGGTGTGTTACTGATCCTGCATGGCGCCATGGTCTTCGCCTCCCACCCGGACGGCGAAGGGGAGGTCCTGCGGCGGGTTCGTGGCCATCTGCACGAGCGCCTCGGAGCTGCCGGCGATGGCATTCCCATCGCGGCCGATCTCGACCTGCATGCCAATACCAGTGACGTCATGGCCACCAATGCTTCCGTACTGACTGCCTACCGCAAGAATCCGCACACAGATGCGCGCGAGGCCGGAATCCGCGCCGCGCAGTTTCTCCAGCGTCTGATGAGTTCCGGTGAAGCGACACACGTTGTTCGCCTGGCGCCGCCGGTGATCTACTCGCCGAAGGGAACCGGCACCGATACGGAACCGATGATCAGCCTGCAGCAGTCGGCGCGACGTCTCGAGGCGGAGCACCCGGAGTTTCTCGAGGTCTGCGTGCTCGGCGGCTTCGCCTACGCGGATATCGACTGCGTTGGTGTCAGTTTTCTGGCGACAACGACGGGCGAGCCGAGGGCCGCTCTCGACAGTCTGCGGCCGCTGGCAGAGGAGGCGTTGCGTCGCAGCAAAGAGGGCAATCCGCTGGATCCACCGACGGACGATGTCATGCGCCAGGTGCTGGCATCCGGACAGCAAGGGCCCATTGGCCTGATTGAGCCATCGGACAACATCGGTGGCGGTACACCGGGCGACGGAACCGGCATCCTCGAGGCGTTCCTGCGCTTTGGCATTGACAATGCTGTCGTGATTCTCAACGATCCGGAAGCGGCGAAAGCCTGCCACGCCCGCAGTGTCGGAGATCGTCTGCGCCTGCCTGTGGGAGGCAAGGTGGATCGTTTTCATGGAGCTACGATCACCCTTGAGGTCAAACTGGAGAACCTGACGGACGGACGTTTCGATCTGGAGAATGAACGCTCCCATTTGGCGTCGCTGATCGGCCGACATGTCAATATGGGGCCCTCGGCCGTGGTACGTGCCGGCGGTATCCGCATTCTGCTGACAACACACAAGACGCCGCCCATGGATCTGGGGCAGTTGCGCAGTCAGGGGATCGTGCCCGAAGAGCTGTATATGGTGGGCATCAAAGCTGCCGTCTCCCACAAGGCGGCGTACGATCCGGTGCTGACAGCATCGTACTACGTTGATACGCCTGGTCTGGGTTCCAGTGATCTGCGCCGTTTCCCATACAAACATGTGCGGCACCCCATACGCCCGCTGGACGACTGAACCAGAGTGCACCTACTTTCTGGCGACCACATCACAGCAGGGACAGGAAAAAGATGACGGATCTACTGACGGCAGGGCTGACGTATCGGGGCGAGAATCTGGAGCCGAATTCCGCAACACTGGGAGAGTTACAGCGCTCCGACGACATTGCCAACGACCCTGTGGCCCTGCGGGCGCGTATGGCGGCCGACGGATATCTGTTCCTCCCGGGTCTGCTGGATCGGGATGAGGTGATGGTTGCACGCGCAGAGGTGTTGCGCCGGCTCGCCGCCGACGGCATCGTCGACGACGAAAACCATCCGTTGATGGAGGGTGTCGTCCGACCCAAAAAGACCAACACCTTCGCGCCGAATCTGGCGGCGGACAATCCGCCCCTGATGAAGGTCCTCTATGAGGGGCCGATGATGGCCTTCTACGAAGCGTTCCTCGGGGGGGCGGTGCGCCACTTCGACTACACCTGGTTTCGTGCCAAGACACCAGGCATAGATACAGCGACGACGCCGCACTACGACGTTGTTTACATGGGCCGGGGTACAAAGAATCTGTGGACTTCGTGGACCCCGCTCGGAGACGTGCCGCTCGATCATGGGGGTCTCATCATCCTCGAGGGTTCGCATCTCAAGGACGACCTGCGTCAGACCTATGGCGAGACGGACGTCGACAGATTCTGCGAAAATGAAGGGGATGCGGCCCGCATCGTCGCTGCCGCCAAGGCGGAGCAGCGGGAATTGACCGGCGACGAACGCGCCGCCATCCACTGGAATTCAACCGGGCAGTATTCCAACGATGCGATCGCGACGCGGAAAGAGCTCGGGGGGCGCTGGTTGACGGCCGAATATGCCGCCGGTGATCTGCTCGTCTTCAGCATGTTCACCATGCACGCCAGTGCTGACAATCAGTCCAATTGCATCCGCCTGTCCTCCGACTCCCGCTACCAGCTGGCAGCCGAACCCGCGGACGAACGCTGGATCGGTGATGATCCTCCCATCCACGGGATCCGCGCCAAACGCGGCATGATCTGTTAGCAGGGCACTAGTTCAGGCTGGGGTCTTCCGGGATGAAGCTCATCGGGGCGTACTTGCCACCGAGGGCCTGCAAAGACTGCTGCCAGACACTGTCGGGACTGTCACTGAAGACGAGATCCGTGCTGCCCGGCGCCAGGATCCACGCACCGAGAGCGATCTCGGATTCCAGCTGCCCCGGGGCCCACTCGGAGTAGCCGAGATAGAAGCGAACGAAGGGTCCCTCGTCCTCGCTCTCGGCGGTGTAAACCCGCAAGGCGTCGAGATCACCCCCGGCAAACAGGCCAGCAATGATGGGCGTCGTCTCCCCCTTGAGATGTTCGACACGATGCAGGAAGATGAGGGAACCGGGTTCCACCGGGCCGCCCTGATAGAAGAGCTCGGAGCGGGTTGCCGATTCGTCGATCTCCATGCCCTCTGCGATGCTGTCGAGTTCTTCGCTGGGGTAGAGCTTGGCTCGATCCCCCAGGGGGCGATTGATGATGACGCCGAGAGTCAACTCGTCCGGCACGTGCTGCAGGATCAGGACCACCGTACGGGCAAAGGTGGGATCCTCGAGGCCGAGAGAAGAGATGAGAAACGTACCGGGTTCAAGAGGCGCAGGCATGGACAACAATCAAACCGGCGCGGCAGATACTGTCAAAATGGATAGTGCAGATATTTCTGCCGGGTGTCTTCGAAGTCGGCGCGCTGCTGTTCCCAATCGAACAGCAGATCATCAATGGTCGCCCCGTCATCGATGGCCAGGCGGATTCGGTCGGTCCCGGCGAGCTTGTCGAAATTGTGAATGCCCTTCTGGCTCGTGCGCCAGAGGAAGTCCTCCGGACAGGCTCGTCGAATGGCAGCCAGTACCGAGAACCCCACACGCACAGGCGAAAAAGGTGCGCCGGGGCAGGTGTGCAACTGCACGCCACGGCAGGTCTGACCCGCGTATTTGCCGAAGGCGGGACGAAAGAACACCGGCCGGAAGCGTACGCCGGGGAGGTCCTGAGCGGTCAGACTTTCGGCCAGGGCGAAGCCATCGATGTAGGGAGCACCGACCTGCTCGAAAGGCCGCGTTGTGCCCCGGCCTTCGGAGACATTGGTGCCTTCGATGAAGCACATCCCCGGGTACACGGCGACCGTGTCCGGCGTCGGCATGTTGGGAGATGGCGCCACCCAGGGGAGCCCCGTGTCCTGCCAATACATGGATCGGCGCCAGCCCAGCATGTCGACGACATGGAGGTCGGCGCCGATACCGAATTGCTCGTTGAACAAGCGTGCCAGTTCGCCAATCGTCAGGCCATAGCGCACGGGAATCGGGAACAGGCCGACGAAGGAGGCGAAGGCGGGGTCGAGCATGTTGCCCTCGACATCAACACCCCCGAGTGGATTGGGTCTGTCGAGCACAACAAAGGGCACGCCGGCCCTGGCGCAGGCCACCATGGACAGACTCATGGTGTAGAGGTAGGTGTAGAACCTGACACCGACATCCTGGATGTCGAAGAGCATGACATCGAGCCCTGCAAGTTCGTCGGCTGTGGGCTCACGCCGTTCCCCGTACAGGCTGACAGCGGCAACACCCGTCTGTGCATCGCTGCCGGTGTCGATGGCGACGCCGTCCTCGGCATCACCACGGATCCCGTGCTCCGGCCCGAAGAGCAGGCGCAACTCCATTCCATCCGCAGCATGCAGTCGATCGGCGGTGGCCCGCAGGTCACCGTCGACGCCGGAGTGGTTCGTAATGAGGCCAATGCGACGCCCTTGAACCAGGCCGATGACGTCATTGTCGAACAGTCGCTCGCACCCAAGGCGGACGTTCATGGCGTTGGGGCTCAAGCGGTCTTGTCCGGAGGCAGTGCGCCGGTGGCAGCCACCGGCTGAATGCGACGCACGACAAAGGCAATGCCCCCGAGAAGGCTGGCAAGGATGCCGGCGGCATACCCGAGAATCGACGTGGCAAAAGCGAGACTCTCCTCGACACCAACTCCACCGAACAACTCGACGAGCACGCCTTCCCGCACACCCAGACCCCCCACGGAGATCGGCACAGCGGCAACAATGGCGGCAACGGGCTGGAAGGCGATGAAGTAGCGCAGCCCGACCTCAAGGCCGACGGCGACACCTGCAGACCAGTAGACGAGAATGCGACTGAACTGCACCCCGAGGGATACACACCAGACGACGACGAGCAGGAGTGCCTTATGTCGATAGACGACGATGTTGCGCCGCAATTCCATAAAGATGTCGGCAACACGCGCTGGCAGCAGGTGTCGCAGCACTCGCTCGACGAGAGCTCCCAGGCGCTGGCTCAAGCCCATGGCCAGCAGCGCGACGAGGGCCAGCCACACAGGAATCAGTATGCTCAACAACCCCGGGCGGCGCACTTCGGCGACGAGGGCGCAGGCGCCGAGGGCCAGACAGCAGGTCGAGAAGAGTCCGATAAAGCGATCCATGAAGGTCGCTGCCGCCGCCCGGCTGGTCTCGCCCGTGAGGCGGCGCATGTCGTAGATCCGTATTGCATCGCCACCGATGTTACCAAGCAGGACATTGTTGAAGAATACCCCCACCCAGTAGAGCACGACGGCTTGCCACAGCGATAGGGCCAGGGCCTGGCCGCGGAGTAACAGGAACCATTGAATGGCACCGAGGGCATTGCTGAGGACGAAGAAAGCCGCCGCCAGCACGAAGAATCCGGCATTCGTTTGCTGCAGGATGTCGCCGAATGTCGCCAGGTCCGACTGGGCAACCAGCCAGTAGATGAGCCCGCCGCTGACGAGGAGCTTGGCGACCAGATCCCCGGCGGTGCGCAGCATGGAGCGCCCGCCGTCACCAGTTTTTGAATCCTGCGCCATCAGCTGTCCGTCGGCTGCATGAGAGCGGCCGCCGTTCGTCGCCGCCGCACATGGTAGTGCCACAATGCGCTTCCGGGAAACACGCCCTCATCACCAACATCACCGGCGCCGGCCAGTCGCCGGCTGGCGCGTCGCCGCAGCCAGATGTTGCGCGGGTGCGCCAGGATCCAGGCGAGTCCGGCGAGCGGTGCGAGCGTCGCCAGCAAACGGCCGCTGGCAAGGTAGGAGGCGCTCGCAACCAGTTCGAGCAGCAGGCGCACCGGCAGGAGTCGTGCCAGCCGCCATGCAGGCATGTTCTTCAGCAGGGCAATCATGTTGTTGCGATGGTTCAGGTAGACTTTCAGGAACGTGTCCGGTGGCAGGGATTGTGCAGCATGGTGGAAGATCGTCGAGGAGGGCACAGAGAGGATGCGCCATCCCGCCAGGCGCAGCCGCCAGCAGAGGTCGATTTCTTCGAAGTGCATGAAGTAATCGAGATCCAACGGGCCCACCTGAACGACAGCTTCACGGCGCAGGAACATAGCCGAGCCACAGGCCCAAAACAACCCGATGGGCGCGTCGTACTGCCCCTCGTCGCGCTCCACGGTATCGAACAGTCGGCCACGACAGAACGTGTAGCCGAGACGATCGATGCAACCGCCAACGGCCCCACTGTAATCGAAGAAACCATCCCGCATCGCTGCCAGCAGTTTCGGCTGACAGGCGCCGATATGAGGGTCCGCATCACATGCGGCCAGCAATGGCGGCAGCCAGCCCGGGGTCACACGGGTGTCGTCGTTGAGCAGCAGCACGAACTCGGTCGCAGCAGTCTCGAGGCCCCGATTGCAGGATCCTGTGAAGCCCAGGCGACGATCGTTGTGCAGCACCTCGATATGAGGGAAGCTGCTGCATGCCAGCTGCAGGTTCGGACCATTGGCGCCATCATCGACGATGACGACACGCGTGCTACCTGCTTCGGTATGATCGGCCAGAGACTGCAGGCACGCCACCAACGTGGCGGCGTTGTAGTGCGGGATTACGATCGTCGTCCGGAGTTCAGTCACGCGCTACGGCCCGGCTACGGTTCGGTGGGCACTTCGGGGGGCTCCTCCGTCGCCTGAGCCCGTCGTTCCATCGCGCCTGTCAGAACTTCCTGATCGGCTCTGGCCGAGTCGTTGGTGCCGTAGACCTCGATGTAGTCGAGCACAGCCTGGCGCGCATCGGCCGGTCGATTGGCGGCCTGCAACGTGGCGGCCAGCTCGTGCACACCGGCATAGGAGGCAGGGCGCAGGGCGATGGCCCGCCGGTAGACGTCTTCCGCCTTGTCGTATTCGCGATAGTTGTTGAGCAGAATGCTGGCCAGGGCCAGAGCGTTGTCATAGGTCGCCGAAGGATGATTGCCATACTGGGAAATCAGGCCGTCCGCCGCCTTCATGGTGAATTCCACGGCGAGATCGAGACGCCCCGCCTCACGGTAATGTTCGCTGGCCGCATAGAAACCCTCCCAGCCCATGGGGATCGTCTGCTCCGCCCAACGCAACGCCTCGGCCAGTTCGTCGATGCGCCCCCCTGCCTGGTACGCCTCGGCGAGCGTCATGACGCAGGCCCGATAGTTCTGCAGCAGGCGCATCGTATTGACATCCTTGTAGACCGTGGCATCGGCGACGCCACGGAATTTGTACACCTCCATGAGGTTGTGTGCCAGGATGTCAGCATTGCCCGGACCGGACACCTTCTCCGGCACCAGCTGCATCGTCATGCCCTGCATTTCGAGGTACGGGTCGAGACCGACGCGGTTGCTGCTGGCCACGGTGAGGGCAAAATGGATCGGACGCTCCCAGGCGTTCCAGTAGACGATACCGATGACCATGATGTCCTGGATGCGCAGCAGGTCGTGACCGGGCAGGGCCGTGACCTTGGTGTCGAGTCCAAGGCTGACGTACTCCTGCGGTCGCCGCGGCTCGCGCCAGACACGTTTGTAGAGATCGACCATCTGCGTGTCGGTCAGCGTCTCCTCGATGTACTCGTCCGTCATGACGGCGCCCATGTCGACCCGTGGCTCACGGTCGCGAAGCTGCTTGATGTACCAGCCCGTGTTGAGCAGGCTCAGGTTGACGATGCGCACATCGCGACGAACACCCTCGACTTCCTGCAGAAACCAGAGGGGAAAAGTGTCATTGTCGCCATTGGTGAACAGCAGCGAGTTGGGACCACACGACTGCAGCAGGTTGTAGGCGTAGTCATAGGCGATGTAGTCGCCCGTGCGGTCCATCTGATGGTAGAGCTTGGCGCCGACGCCGGCGGGCAGGGCCAGACCGAGGCAGGCGAGCATGGCGACGACACCCGGAGTCAGGGACAGCCGTTGTCTCGTCCACTCGACGAGCGCTGTCCAGCCCAGCCCCATCCATACGGCCCAGGCGAGGAACATGCCGCCAAAAACGTAGTGGCGCTCGCGCGGCTGCGGGTCGGGCATGTTCAGATAGAAGGACAGGCCGACACCCATGATGATGAACATGACCAGCAGTGCGAGGAATCGGCGCCAGTCGCGACGCAACTGCCAGCCGAACCCGGCGAGGCCCGTGGCAATCGGCACGAGGGAGACGGAAATGATGTGTGGTGACTTTTCCGTCGCCCAACGGAAGACGATGTCTCGCTCCAGCAGCGGGAAGGGCCACTGTTGCAGGAAGTACTTGATCTGTTGGTGCCACAGCTGGTAGGTGCGGTCCGCCCGTGCTGTCAGCATACCGAGCAGTTGGCTGTCCGTGCCGTACTGCTCGCGGTTCAGGAAGGAGATGAAATTCTTCCAGTTCTCAGGATCATTCATGTCCACCGCTGGATCCAGGCCCGAGCGGATAAACAGTGCCAGATAGGTCGAATACCCGAGTGCGAAGAGCAGGACCGCCCCGATTGACAAGCCGAGGGCGCGCTGATCGTCGAGGTAGAAATGGTACAGTACGGCCGCCGCTGAAAGAGCCACGACCAGCTGCAACGGCAGGCCGACGCCGAACATGGCCCGCGTTAAGATCACGGCAACACCGGCACCGACCAGCAACAGGATCGTGCGCCGGCAATCGGCGTGGGTGATCCACATCCAGGTGTAGAAGCCGGCTGCGGCGAGGGCTGTGACGAGCGCCATGAGTTTGGCCGATGGCGGAAACTCGGCGAAGGCGCTGAGGTAGACGAGACCCTCAAGTCCGGCACCGACACCCACCAGAATCAGGCGGCGCAGCTTGGGATCGCCGAACCAGGCGAGAATGACGAGGGTCGGCACGATCAGCAGACAGAGCAGATGCAGACCGCCGCCGAGACCGAAGAAATAGGCGATCAACAACAGCCATTGGTCGTTGCGGGCACCGTGACCGGTTCCCTCCCAATGGAAACTGAGCCACATGCCACCGCAGACGAAGAACAGCGAGTAGGCGTAGACTTCGGCTTCGGTGCCGTTGAACCAGAATGTGTAGGACGTGGCCAGGCAAAGCGCGGCAACGGCGGCGCCGAGAGCAGCGGACCAGTCGCGGGAGTCACCGAAGGAGCGGAAGGCGTGGCCGCCCATGGCGCGCCGAGCGAGAGTGACGACGCTGCCATACGTGAACCAGACGGCCAGGGCCGAAGCGAGGGCCGACATAAAAACGACGCGTGCCGCAACTTCGCCGATCGGGAACATGCTGAAGACACGACCCAGCAGCACGTAGAGTGGTGAACCTGGTGGGTGGGGCACGCCCAGGATGAAGGACGTGGTGATGAATTCGCCCGTGTCCCAGAACGACGTGGTCGGTGCCATCGTCTTCGTATACAGGACGAGGGTGACCAGGAAGACCAATGCTCCGACGATGCGATGCAGGTGTTTTGGCGTCATAAGTCGTTGCAATCTAAGGAGTTTGGACGTTGTTGGGAAGGTGATATGGGGGCCGCCGCTGGCGAGTCAGGCCAACTGAGCGGTGCCCCAGCGACTCGGATCACCATCGAAGGGCGGCGTGCGGTCCACCGACCACGACTGTGAGCCCAGTTCGACATCATGCAGCACATAGTTGAATCCGAGACGATTGAATTCGCGGGGTTGGTAGCCGTTGAGACCTTCTGCGGGAAGGAAGATCTCCATCTGATACCCTCGCTTGAGGCGTCGCAGACCCACCTTGATCGCTTCCTCGGGACAAGGGGGTGCCTGTTCTCGTGCCTTGTCGATGGACGTCTGTCGACCAATCGCCGATTTGCCGTCACGGCCGCTGCCACCGGGGAGAATGAAGAAATGATGGCAGTAGCGGTTGGCACGGTGACTGTCTTTGACGTCGCGCGTGTCGAGCCAGATCTCGAAACAGTCGGCCTGCCAGAAATTGCGCGGGTCGACCTTGTATTTGGTCTTGCTCGAGCGGCCCTTGCCGCCGACCTCCAGAGCGATCCAGATGCCGGTGTCGGCCCAGGCCATGTAGACGTCGGCAAAGCTCTTGCCGCCGTCTACACCGAGCAGATCCGGCACACGAAAGGAATCGTCCCAGTCGCGCAGGTTGCCATCAACTTTCGGCGGTTCGTCGCGATGACGGCAGGGGAAGGAAAAATTGAAGAAGGCACGCGCCGGTACGGTAATCAGGGTCATATGGGGTATACGCTCACGATGTTCTCCGGTTCAGGCCCGCTTTTTTCGTGGCGTCGGTGCCGGCAGAATTTCGGCAAGAAAACGCCCCGTGTGTGAACCGCGAACGCGGGCGACCTGTTCCGGCGTGCCTTCGGCGACAATCTGACCGCCCTCGCCGCCGCCTTCTGGCCCCAGATCGATCACATGATCAGCGGTCTTGATGACGTCGAGATTGTGCTCGACGACGACCAGTGTGTTGCCCGCCTGCACAAGGCGCTGCATCACGGTGAGCAACTTCTGGATGTCGGCGAAATGCAGCCCCGTTGTCGGCTCATCCATGATGTAGACAGTACTGCCCGTGCCGGGCTTCGATAACTCCGCAGCCAGCTTGAGTCGCTGCGCCTCGCCACCGGAGAGGGTCGTTGACGACTGCCCAAGAGACATGTAACCCAGACCAACGTCATCCATGATGTGCAGGCGGTCATGGATTGCGGGGACATTGGCGAAGACCTGCAGCGCCGTGGATACCTTCATCTCGAGGACTTCGGCGATCGAATAGCCACGGAATTTGATCGATAACACGTCGGCGTTGTAGCGCTGCCCCTCACAGGCCTCGCAGCGGACCCACACATCTGGCAGGAAGTGCATTTCGATGCAGCGGGAGCCCAGTCCTTCGCAGGCTTCACAGCGCCCACCGGCACGGTTGAAGCTGAAGCGCCCGGTAGAAAAACCGCGCACTTTCGCCTCCGGCAGACGCGCGTACAACTGTCGCACGTGATCAAAGACGCCCATGACCGTAGCCGGGGTACTGCGCGGCGAGTGGCCAATGGGTCCCTGATCGATGTTGATCACCTTGTCGACGTGCTCCACTCCATCGATGCTGTCGCAGTCGCCGCGATTGCGGGCGGCGCCGTGCAGTTCAGCCGCCAGGCCGGCATAGAGAATCTCTTCCACGAGGGAGCTCTTGCCGGAACCTGAGACGCCGGTAAAGCATGTAAAGATCCCCAGCGGGATGCGCACATCGATGTTCTTCAGATTGTTCTGTCGAGCCCCGCAGACCACGATCGCCTCGCCCTTGCTCTTGCGTCGGCTCGCCGGCAGGTCGATCGCCAGTTGTCCCTTGAGGAAAGCCACGGTGCGTGATGCCACCTTGTCGGCGGAGACCGTCTTGACGGGTCCCTTGCCGCGTCGCGCTGAGAGTTCGGCGGGCGTACCCGAGGCGACGACCTGGCCACCTGCGGAGCCGGCACCGGGGCCAATGTCGACGATGTAGTCGGCGCC